>JACQUN010000077.1 GCA_016210285.1 Chloroflexota bacterium | reverse complement strand
GTTTTTCAGCACCCTGCTAAAGAAATTTACAGCGACATTGAGGCCAATAGATATTCCTGTGGTACCGAAAGGTGCGATTACCGCTACAGCAAAGCGGCGTAGGGTTGTCGCGTCAAAAGGCCAAACCGGAAACTTCGCCGTTAGGTTGCACAGTTCATGGAGGCGCTTTACTTTCTCTGTATACGCTACCAATACGCCACTTTCCGCTGCCAAATTGGACTTGGCACTGCGATATTCTTGATCAAGTTGCTCTGAGATGACGCGCAGATGCTCGGTTTTCGAACGAAGCATGGCACGGTGTGCCGAACCCAGTGTCAAGAAGAACACGGCAGGTGCCAGCACAAGATAGATGGCTATTGCTAGCCACAGAATCGGATCGTGTTTGAGCGAACCCGTGAGGGTGAATGTGCGCACAGACAGGTATGTAGCGAGCAAGAGGCCAAAGCCACACAGGGCAATGAGGTAGGAGAAACGAATGCTGTAGCCATTGAGACGATGTAACCCACCGCATCCATCCGGATGCCAGGGGCGAACACGAATGGTTTCGGACGCCTTCCCGCCAGGTAGGCGCTCGTTGAAAAGCCGATAGAGTCCATGGATTGTTGCCAATTCTCGGGCAACAATAATGCCCAGCATGTATAGAGCAATCGCAAAACCCGGAATGGTAACCATGTTAAACAACCAGATGTCAGAGCCGACTCGGAGTGTGGCTCGCCATTGACCGGAGAAACCAATGCCTATCGCCGCAAACGACCATAGAGCTGCTACTCCCAGGGCCGCATAGGTCCATCGTTTATCACAGAGGTTGTGCTTTAGGGAGTGACGGCCATCAAGAACAAGGGCGCGCAAGGAGTTCTTCTCTCTTTCGACTACCCCATCTAAACATAGGTCAGCGATAATGCGTCCGGTCACGCGAGTCATCCAAGGGTAGAATGCTAGAATGAGCGGGATCACAACCCAGGAGAAGATTACCGAAGGCCACTCGGTGTACTGAAACCTAGCAAGGTCAGGTAGGGCGGATGGAAAGAGGACGGTGTAGAGCAAGACAGCAATAAGATGGAGGCAGGCAGTAGCAACAAGAGCGAGCACCACGAAGCCAGGCACGCTCAAGTTGAGCCGACCCACAAGAAAGCGACCAACAGGCTCATGGTCATAGGTTGTGAAGCGCAAGGCACGGGCTGTCTCAAGCTGGTCGTTCTCGGGCCACTGCTCTTGCTGCTCTTTGTGTTGTAGCCAGCTCAACGAGATCAATGCCAGCCACCCTCACTGCGTCCTGGCGTAGGGCCCTATCACCAGCTCCTGCCACCGTCGCATGACGCCCAGCGGGTCGGGAGGCCGGACCACGTCGGTGAACCGCGTTGCCCCTGCCTCCTCGAGCCGCCGGAGCTGGGCCATACACTCCTCTGGCGTCCCGGCGATGGCGTAGCGTCCGACCAGGTAGTCCGCCACCCCAAGCTCCTCTGCCAGTTGGATGTAGTGCTGGCGCATGGCGGCGTCAGGGAGGCCGTGTCGCCGCATGTCGTAGGCTGCCGCCAGCCGCTCCAGCGGCGCATGGAGATCCGGGGGTACGAGCTTCCCCTTAAAGCCCTGGTACGCCAGGTGCTGCGCCGCGCTGGCGACCCGCCAGGCGGCCTCGCGCCTCGCCCGGCCGGGCTCAGGGTCCACGAACCAGTTACAGTTCCACCAGACATCCAGGTCTCCCAGCTTCCTTCCAGCCTCCAGGGCGCCTGCCTCCACCAGGGAGAGGCAGGAGTCCACCACCTCTGGGGCAACACCCATGCCCAGGATCACGCCGTCGCCGATGCGGCCTGCCAGGCGAGCCGCCTTGGGGCCGTGGGCAGCAATGTAGATAGGAATGCTGGCGTGTGCCCAACTGACCTCCAGATGCTGCCCTTGGAACTGGGCTTCCCCCTTCTCCAGCAAGCCCCGCACCGCGTGGACATACGCTTCCAGGTAGGCAAGGGAGGCTGGCTTCATCCCCAGGTTATAGACCCCGGAGTAGCCGCTGGCGATCCCGATGTAGATGCGCCCAGGGGCCAGCTCCGCCAAGCTGGCGGCAGCGGCCGCCAGGGCGGTGGGATGGCGAACCAGGGGATTGGTCACCAGGGTGCCGATGGGCACCCTGCGGGTGCGCTGGGCCGTCACCACCAGGGCCATCCAGGGGTCCCGGGCTAGGGCCACCGATTCGGTTACGCCTACCAGGGCGTACCCCAGGGCTTCAGCAGTCTCGACCTGGGGGGCCAAC
Organism: Chloroflexota bacterium; assembly: GCA_016210285.1. The sequence continues at coordinate 40,306 of JACQUN010000077.1, read as the reverse complement.
TCGTCGAACCGTTCAGGGCGCAGGGCCACGCCAAAGCGGAGTGCCATCGCTTGCCTCCTCCTGGTGGGGCGTGAGGGGTCGCTGAAAGCGCCGCTCTTACTGGCGCGACGCCACCGCCTCAAGGACAAGGTCCCGCACGCGCTCCAGCGGCAGGGGCCCCAGGTCCTTCCCGTCCCGCAGGCGTACCGCAGCCTGCTCCTGGGCTGCTTCCCGGTCGCCCACCACCAGCATGTAGGGCACCTTGCGGAGCTGGGCATCTCGGATCTTGGCCTGCATCCGCTCGCCCCGGTGGTCCACCTCGACGCGCAGGCCGGAGGGCCGCAGGCGTTCCGCAACCCGGGTGGCGTAGGGCGTGTGCCGGTCGGCGATGGGGATCACCACGGCCTGGACCGGCGACAGCCAGACGGGGAAGGCGCCGGCGTAGTGCTCTATCAGGATGCCAAGGAACCGCTCCAGGGACCCCAGGATAGCCCGGTGGACCATGTAGGGCTGGTGCTCTCGGCCGTCGGCTCCAATGAAGGTCAGGCTGAAGCGCTGCGGAAGGTTGAAGTCAAACTGGACGGTGGTGCACTGCCAGGCCCGGCCCAGGGCGTCACGAATCTTGATGTCAATCTTGGGGCCGTAGAAGGCGCCGCCGCCCTCATCCACATCGTAAGCCAGCCCCCGCTTATCCAGGGCACGGCGCAGGGCGTCCGTAGCCATCTCCCACTGTTGCGCCTCGCCGACGAACTTCTCCGGGCGAGTGGACAATGAGATCTCGTGCTCCCGGAAGCCGAAGAGGCCCAGCAGATGAAAGGTCAGCTCCAGGACGCCAAGCACCTCGTCCTCCACCTGGTCGGGTCGGCAGAAGATGTGGGCATCGTCCTGGGTGAACCCCCGCACCCGCATCAGGCCGTGCAAAACACCCCCTCGCTCGTAGCGGTACACCGTGCCCAGCTCCCCGATACGCAAGGGGAACTCCTGGTAGCTGCGCAGGGCCGACTGATAGTATTTGATGTGGAAGGGGCAATTCATCGGCTTCATGAAATACTCCTGCCCCTCCACGTCCATCGGCGCATACATGCTGTCCTTGTAGAAGTCCAAATGGCCGCTGGTCTGCCACAGCCGTGCGCGCCCCACATGGGGTGTATAGACAAGCTGATAGCCGCGCTGGTAGTGCTCTGCCCGCCACAGGTCCTCGATGATGTTTCGCACCAGGGCGCCCTTCGGGTGCCAGATGACCAGGCCCGGCCCCACGTCATCGTGGATGGAAAAAAGGTCCAGCTCCCTGCCCAGGCGCCGGTGGTCCCGGCGAGCAGCCTCTTCCCGCCGGTGCAGGTACTCTGCCAGGAGGTCCTGGCTCTCGAAGGCCGTGCCGTAGATGCGCTGGAGCATGGGGTTGCGCTCGTCCCCCCGCCAGTAGGCGCCGGCGATGGTGAGCAGCTTGAACGCAGGGATGCGCCCGGTGGAATCCATGTGGGGCCCCTCGCAGAGGTCGGTGAACTCCCCGTGCTGGTAGATGGTGATGGCTTCCCCCTCAGGGATGGCATCCAGGAGCTCCAGCTTGTATGGCTGGTGGGCAAAGAGGCGGCGTGCCTCCTGTCGGGTCACCTCCTGATGGATGAAGGGCAGGTCAGCGGCGATGCGCTCCCGCATCAGCGCCTCTATCTGGGCCAGGTCTTCTGGGGTGAAAGGCCTGGAGACCTCGAAGTCGTAGTAGAAGCCATCTTCCGTCGGCGGCCCGATGCCCAGCTTGGCCTCCGGGAAGAGCTGGAGGGCGGCATCTGCCATGATATGGGAGGCGGAGTGGCGCATGCGGTGGCGCAGCGCCTGGACCTCCGGCGCTAGCCTGGTGCTCTTGATGGCCACAGTTGTGTGCCTCCATGAGAGGTGGAGCCGGGGTTTGCCCCTGCCAGGGCCAGAGCGCATTTCATCCTACCATAAACGGGGGGCTCTCACTAGAACCGTCTCCCTACTCACCTGGCCTTTCAATGCTCACGGGAAGACGTCTCCACCTGGTGGCCAGGGCTTTCGGTTGTCACCCCGGGCCCTTCGGCAACTCAGGGTAAACTCCACGAAGGGTCTGGGGTAGGGGAAAGAAGCCCGGCCCCTCCAGATTCTTGAGGTCGTCCTTCCCAGGAACGACGACCTCAAGAATGACAAGGACGACACTGCCGGCAGAGCCAAAAGACCCTGACCGGGTGGCCTGGGCTATTGACAGGGGACGAGTCGGCGTGTTAACGTCTGTATCACCTCGCCATTACCTCGTGCTTTACTAATCTGAACCAGCTCAGCGAGTGCCAACAAGACGGGAGGTCAGCGATGCGTTCTCCGTGGAAGTTGCTCGGTGTGCTGTTGATGGTGAGCGCCCTGGTCCTTGCGAGCGGTTTGCCTGCTGTTGCCGCTCCCACTGAGGCCAAGGGAGGTCCCCCCGTCCCGGTGAACTGTACCCTGATGCTGGCAGTCGTGAACCCCGGCACGTCCTCCGTAGTCAGGAACGTGGTCAGGACCTCTGGGGAGATGACCTCCGGAGCACTGGACTGTGATGTAGACGCGCTGGACGGGGGGTTCTCCACCGTCCATAGCTCCGTGATTCGCGTGAGCCCTGATGGCAGGTTTCAGGGGAGACTCAAGGGGACGTTCAGTATCACCACCCCCGCCGGCAGCCTCACTGGGGAGCTGCAGGCCGAGATCTCAGGGGTTCCCGTAGGGTTCGCAGATTCTCCGCCGTTTCCCCTGGGCACGCCCATCTACCAGGTGGCTGACGTGGGCAGGTGGGAAGTGACGGGGGGTGCCCTGCGTGGCCAGGGGAACCTCAGCATCACTCTGGTAGGTGTGCTCGGCGTACCAGCCGGTCAAGGGGGCCTGTCGGGCGGCGGCGTCCTGAGCGGGAAAGTGGAGACCGGCTCCTAGCCCTGCGCCTGGGTTCTGCAGCCCCTGTCGCTGCGTTTCCCTTGCGGCTGCGCCCTGTGGCGTGTGCGGCCACCCCGGGCTGCCGCAAGCGTAGCACCTGCTGGCCCGTTCAGAAGGTGGGACTGTGAGGGCCGTGGGGAGGGCCCTCCGAGCTCTTCCTCGTGGTGTCGTGAGCTTTTCCCCTCAAGGCGTGGCGCGAGACACCCTCCCCTCCTGTACTCTCCCCCGAGCGAGCTTGCTCCGGGTTCGCCCTCTAGGCCCAGTTGACAGTTTACTCATTGCACGCTATTCTGCACTAAGACTTTACCTTCCGCCAGGAGCGGTGGGCCGTGAGGGCATGGTGGTTGGAGAAGCGCTCGTGGGGCACCTCCCTGCGGCTCTCTCCGTCCGGGCGCTGTGGAGGCGCTGGTGCGGTTGCAAGGGGCCTGGGCAACGGGGCAGGGATGCCTGTGGCCCTTGAGGGAGTGACCATCCCTGCCAGAGAGGAGAGGAACCGTGCTGCGCACCGAGGTCATGCCGTGGCGACGGTGGGGCGCCCAAGCGTCGGCGGGGGCTGAAAGCTCCCGAGACGGGGCCGCCTTGCAGCGAGACCCCATCCTGCTGCACGGCCCAGCGTCCCAGGTGTGGGAGAAGTACTGCGGCTTTCTGAGCATGTCCCGGGTGGCGTTCGACGAGGTCCAGGAGCTCCTGCTGCGGGAGCACGTCCGGCTGTTTTCCCCTTCTGCTGTGGCGAAGCGCGTCCTGTCAGCCCCGTTGCCTGAAGACCCGGAGGTGCTCCGGCGCACCGTTCCCTTCACCACCTACGAGGACTACTCCTCGGTTCTGCTGCGGCACCGGGAGCAGGACCTTCCTGAAAGGCCCCTCTTTTGGGCCTATACGTCAACGAGAGGCCGGGACGGCAAGCTGATCCCCTTCACCCAGCGGGCCTACGAGCGCGTGGTGGACACCGCCATCGCTTCCGTGCTCCTGTCCTGCGCCCGAAGGCCGGGCGAGGTGGCGGTCAGCCCCGGGGAGAGGATTCTCTACAGCCTGGCGCCCCGCCCTTACCTGAGCGGCTACGTGGTGGAGGGCATCCACCAGCGGACGGGGTGGCAGGCTATCCCGCCGCTGCACTCCATGGAGACGCTGGACTTCCGAGCCCGGCTGGAGATGGGATTCCGCCTGGCCCTGCGCTCTGGGGTGGACGTCATCTCCGCCATGACTCCTGTGCTGGTGCATATCGGGCAGCGCTTTGCCGAGGAGGCCTCGTCCCACCGCAGTGCGGCGACCCTGCTTCACCCCGGCATCGCCCTTCGGGCAGCCCGCGCCTTCCTGGGCAGCCGGATGGCAGGGCGCAGGGTGCTGCCCAAAGACCTGTGGCCCGCCAAGGCGGTGATCGGGTGGGGCCTGGACTCGGCCTTCTACCGGGAGAAGGTGGTGGCCTATTGGGGCAGGGAGCCCTACGAGTTCTTCGCCATCTCGGAAGTGGGCATCATGGCCGTGCAGGACTGGACCCGGCGTGGGTTGGTCTTCTCGCCTTTTGCCGGCTTCCTGGAGTTCATCCCCGAGGCCGAGGCGCGTCATAGCCGGGAAACCCCCGGCGAGGTGCCCACGTCCTATCTCCTGACCCAGTTGCGGGAGGGGGAGACCTATGAGCTGGTCTTCACCAGCTTCTACGGCATGCCCTTCCTCCGCTACCGCACTGGCTACCTCCTGCGGGTGCTGCCGGGGGATGTAGCTGGGGATGGCAAGGGCCTGCCGCTGCTGGCTGTTGCGGGACACGCCGACGGTATTATAGACTTAGCTGGGTTCACTCGCCTGGACGCCGTGATCCTGCAGGAGGCCCTTCGCGCGGCGAGCCTGGAGACCCGGGGCTGGGTTGCCCGTCGGGAGTTCCGGGAAACGGGGCCCGTGCTGCACCTGTTCATGGAGTCGCCACGGCAGCTCCCGGTCCGGCAGATGGAGGAGCGGCTGCACCAGACGCTGAAGGGGATGGACGAGGCCTACAGGAACGTGGAAGAGCTCTTGGCCCTGCGCCCGCTTCGCGTGACGCTGGTGCCCCCCGGCAGGATCCGGCGCCTGGCTGGGGACCAGGGCCTCCCGGAGGGCAGGGAGTGCGCGGGTGCCTGGCGTGTTGACCCCCCCGAGGGGATGGTGCAGGGGCTGCTCTCCGCCAGCTAAGGGGTGGCCCCGGGAGGGGATGTGAGCGCGGTTTTCTACTACCTCCTTCCGGCGCTGGCCTTTGCCATCAACCTGTCTCTGCTGGTGGCGGTCCTGCGGGTTCGGCGCAAAGGACCAGCCCACGGCATCTTCGCCGTCTTCATCGCCAGCATGTCCCTGTGGGGGCTGACTATCCTGCTGATGCGGGCCAGTCCCACCGTCAATGCTGCGTTCTTCCGAGAGCATTTCGTCCTCCTGGTCTTTCCGGTCGTCGCTATCACCTTCATCCATTTCGTCCTGCTCTACACTGGGAGCAAGGCGTCCCGGTGGTTTCTCCCACCCCTCTACGCCGGGTATGTGCTGCTGACGTTCCTGGCGCCGACCTCCCTGGTCCTGGAAGGGATGAAGCAGCGCCCCTACGGCTATGCCCCGGTTGGTGGTCCGCTTTTCTTCCCCTGGGTGGCGCTCCAGATGTGCTACATCCTGCTGGGGGTTGTGTTCCTCGTCCGCTTCTACCGTGCCAGCTACCACCCTGAGGAGCGGAACCGCACCCTGTACATCATCAGCGGAGCCCTCTGTGGCCTCCTGGGCACCGCCTCCGACTGGATGGCGGCTTTGCGGCTCCTCCCCTACCCGGGCGGCATCGTGGGGAACATCTTCTTTGGGACCTTCGCCGCCGTGGCGATGATCCGCTATCAGCTCCTCGACATGCGGGTCATCATCAGGAAAGGCCTGATCTACTTCGCCTTCAGCGCCCTGCTCGCCGCCCTCTACATCGGCCTGCTCTGGGTAGTCAACCTCCTTCTCAAAGAGCGCATTGCCTCAGCGGTGGTGGAGTTGCTGGTGCTCCTGTTCCTGGCGGTACTGTTGCAGCCGGTGTTTCAGGTCGTCCAGCGCCTTGGCAATCGCCTCCTCTACGGCCAGCGTTACAACTACCTCCAGGCCCTGAGACAGTTCAGCACCCGTGCCACCAGCGTTACTGACCTGGCCGGCCTGGTGGGCGAGTTGACCCGCACAGTGGGCCGCGCCATGCAGACGGAGAGGGTGTGGCTCTTGCTTCCTACCGGCGGGGAGGAAGACCTGGAGTCCGTGGCAACGCAGGATGGAGCGGCAAGCCATCTGGCCCTGCCCGGCAGCTCACCCCTGGTGCGCTGGCTGGCTCGCGGCGAGGGATACGTGCGCCGCGGCGATCTGGACGTCCTTTCCTACCTTCAGGCTGTCCCCGCAGAGGAGCGCCAGATGCTGGACCAGGCCCAGGTGGAGCTGTTCATCCCTATCGGGAGCCAGGGACGCCTGACGGGGCTGCTGGCGCTGGGCTCCAAGACGAGTAAAGACCTCTACACCTGGGAGGAGATCAGCTTGCTGTTTACCGTCGCCAACCAGGTGGCCATGACCATCGAGAACGCCCGTCTCTACGTGGTGGAGCAGCAGCGGGTGGAGCAGCTTGAAGAGCTGGACCGCCTCAAGACAGAGTTCCTGGGGATGGTGGCGCACCAGCTCAAGACGCCCATCACCTCTATCAAGGCCGCTGTGGGGCTCTTTGGCGAGCTGGAGGGTGGAGGGGTGGGGACCCACCGGGGCCGTCTCCTGGCGAGCGTTGCGAGAGGAACCGAGGCGCTGGAGAAGCTGGTCAATGACCTCCTGAACTTCGCCAGGGTGCGGAGCGCCCGGCTCCAGCTTGACATGCAGCCGGTGGACCTTGGCGAGCTCCTCCGGGACGCGGCGGCCCTGGTGGCGCCCGCAGTCCAGGCCCGCGGGCAGACGCTGGAGCTGGAGGTCGCCCATCCCTCCCCTGTCGTCCAGGCGGACCACAGGCGCCTGGAGCAGGTGCTGGTGAACCTCCTGACCAACGCCTATCGGTACTCGCGGGCCGGTGGGCACATCACCCTCCGCCTCGTGCAGCAGGATGCCCAGATGGTCGTGGAGGTAGAGGATAGCTGCGGAGGCATCCCGCAGGAGGACCTGCCGCTCATCTTTCAGCCCTACTATCACGCCAGGGGGCTCCACCCGACGGCATCCCCTTCTGGCACGGGGCTGGGCCTTGCCATCGCCAAGTCCCTTGTGGAGATGCACGGCGGCACGATCCAGGTGCAGAGCAAGGCGGGGGAGGGTTGCCGTTTTTCCGTCAGCCTGCCTCTTCGGCAGGGAACCCCTACCAGGACGCCCGGCAGGGGCTAGCGCCGGACGGCTAGCACCTACTTGCAGAAAAGGGCGTCATAATCAACCGCTCGTGGTGAGCTTGTCGAAGGACAAGCTCAGCAATACCTGCAATATTTCTGGGCGCGGTAGCAGGTATTGGCGAGGTTAAGGTGGGACAAGCCGGGCGATACCGAGGCCAATAGTTGGGCGGACATGAGAGGGCCACATCGATGACGATCCACGTAGCGCTCCTCAGGAGCATCAATGTCGGCGGCCACAAGCAGGTCGCCATGGCGGACCTGCGCGACCTCTGCACGCGGCTGGGGTTCGATGACGCACGATCATTGCTCCAAAGCGGCAATCTCGTTTTTCGAAGCGACGCCCGAAAGGGCGCGGCACTGGAGCGACTGCTGGAAACCGAGGCTGAAAAACGTCTCGGCCTCCGAACGGATTTTTTCGTGCGGACCGTGGAGCAATGGAGATCGGTTGTGGCACGGAACCCTTTCCGCGAGGAAGCCAAGCGCGATCCGAGCCACCTGCTTGTCATGTTCCTGAAAGGTGCGCCGCAGGCTGGGGGGATGGAAGCGCTGCGGGCGGCGATCACGGGCCCAGAGGTGGTCCGCGCTGAAGGCAGAGAGGCGTACCTCGTCTACCCGAACGGGATTGGCCGCTCTCGCGTGACGAACATCCTCATCGAAAAGAAGCTCAGTAAGTGTGCCACGGGTCGCAACTGGAACACCGTCCTGAAGCTGGATGCGCTCGCCAGCGCCTGATGCGCGCGCATCCGCGGGGCAGAGGCAGGCAAATCTGCCTAGGGCAATCCAACTTTACGCAATATGCCGAGCTTGTCGAACCATGAGCGGTTCACCCTTCGACAAGCTCAGGGTGAGCGGGCTTGGGGCGGATCTTGTGTGCGCTGATTTACGAAACCAAGTACTAGCTTGATGCAGGAGGGGCCTGCGCCTGGCGCAGCCGCTGTCCTTTGACATAATGCCACAGACAGGTGTAGATGTACTCTGCCACCTTTTCCCCGCGCTGGTTCTGGGCAGTGATCAGGAAGTCAATGTACCTGTTCCCGCGGCGCTCGTACTTGGCGTTGGTCTTGGTGGTGCTGGTGATCCGGTCCCCTGCACGGACAGGTTTCAGCAGGAGGATCTGGGAGGCCACGTAGGGCGTGGTGCGGGGGCTGACCTTGGCCTGCTCCGGGGCGATGTACCCCGCAGCAGCGATGGCCTGGTCACGTCGCATGGGTGCGAAGGCGAAGACCATGCCTGGCGGTGCGACGAGGCCGCCGTACTCGGAGCGGCCGGCCAGGGCCACGTCCGTGTACACGGGGTTCTCGTAGCGACAGACCCGGGCGTACTCCTTGATGGCCTCTGCTGTGACCTCGATGGTGATCGGCGGCGATTCGTCCCCGATGCGGGCGACCTCCCACTCGTAGATGCGCTCCTGCTGCTCAGCCATGGTGCCTCCTATCGCCTTGTTCGGCGCCAGTGTAGCCGCCGGCAAAGGCTGAAGTCAACTCCGTGCTGCCCTGCTCAGGGTAAGCCCTCCGACAGGCCCAGGGAAGGCCCTGTGGAGGGACGGGCGGCTCTTCTCCCGGAGGGCTCGGGCAAAGGGCATGGGCAGTGTACGTCACCCGGAGGGAATGATAGGCAAGACGATGTGCGAGGGGTGTTCGGCGTCGTGGTGGACGGTGTTCTCCGCCACCTGGCTCCTCCGGTGTTGCCCGATGGGCTCCCCGGTGTTCGGGTTGATGTCAAAGCGGGGGAAGTTGCTGGAGGAGATGTCCAGCCTGATACGGTGCCCTTTCTTGAACAGGTTGCTGGTAGGGTACAGGGTGATGGTGAGGGGATAGACCTCCCCGGGATTGAGCAGCTCGCCCTTTTCCCGGTCGTTGCGGTAGCGGGCCCGGACGATGGAGTCGGCGAGGTTCAGGGCATACCCCTCGGGGTAGTCCTGGTTGGGAGGATAGACATCAATGAGCTTGGCCGTGAAGTCGGTATCCGGTGCGCTGGAGGAGACCCAGAGCTTCACCGCCGTGGGCCCCGTCACCTCCACATCCCTCTGCAACGGCGGGGTCTGGAAGACGAGGACGTCAGGGCGCGCCGCCAGCGGGAGGTAGGGCGGTTTGCATCCAAAGAGACCGGGCCGCTCCCGCTGGTCCCAGCCGCCGTTGGGAGTGATGGGCTCGCGGCGCAAGGTGGGGGGAACCGTGCGGGGGTCCACATTAGGGGGCAGCGGTTTCAGGTAATCGAGGGAGGAGAGGTTGCCCCCGATGGTGGGCACCGGCTCTGCTGGGTCAAAGGTGAAGGTGGTGGAGGAGCGGCGGATGGGCGGGGCCTCTGGTGACAGGGTGCCATCGCCGTGGAGGTAGTGGCTGGTGGAGCGGGTGCGGGCCAGGGGCCACTCCGCCTCCTCTCGCCAGGAGCCGCCGTGGTCCAGGCGCCCCTCTGCGGTCTTGCGCCCGGTCCCGCCGCCCATGACGAAGAGCTTGACGGGTGGGTCCTGCTCAGCGCCGTTGGGCAGGCCCCTCAGCCAGCGGTCAAACCACCGCAGGCGGAAGGCCTCCAGGCTGGGCAGCGCCGCCTGGGGGCCCAGGTCTGTGTCTCCGGCGTAGCTCACCTGCATGGTCTTTTCGCCGTGGGTCCAGGGCCCGATGAGGACCTTCACGGGGCCCTTCTTCGCTGTGGAGAGGGCGACGAAGGCCTCCAGCGTGGAGCGCGTGTAGGAGTCGTACCAGCCACCGGAGAGGTAGATGGGGACATCGGCGTGCTGGCGCAGGTACTCCTCGATGGCGTAGCCGGGCTGCTTCCAGAAGCTGGTGTACTCCCCTGTAGAGTAGATGGCGAGGGCCCAGCGCTCGTAGGGGGGCACTAGGGCCAGGGGGGAGTGCCCTGGCCGCAGGGGCAGGCGGCACAGCCAGTCGCGGAAGTCGGCCTTCGCCAGAGCTGCATCCGTCCACGGCTCGCTCTTGAGGCTCCTGTTGGGGTTGGTGCCGGAGTGCCAGAAGGCCCAGGCCAGCCAGCGCAGCTCCATAGCCCCGCCCTGGCGCACGGAGGAGGTGTGGGCGTTCCAGCCCCCCATGTTGGGCATCATGCAGGCCAGCCCCGGCGGGTTCTGGGTGGCCAGCGCAGACTGGGTCCAGGACATATAGGAGGTGCCGAAGATGCCGATCTTGCCGTTGCACCACGGCTGCCGGACGAGCCACTCGACGGTATCGTAGCCGTCCTGGGCCTCCTGGGCCAGGAAGGAGTGCTCCCCCTCGGAGTTGAAGCAGCCGCGGCAGTCCTGGAGGATGGCCACGTACCGGCTCCGGGCGAAGTGGCGGCAGTGGCGCTCCACCCGGTCGGGGTCGGTCTTCCCGTAGGGCGTCCTCTGCAGAACCACCGGAAAGGGTCCGGGAAGCCGTTTCCCCTCCCTGGCCGGGAAGTAGATGTCCGTCGCCAGGCGGACGCCGTCCCGCATGGGGACCATCACATCCTCCCGGACTGCGACATCGTATTCAGGCTGGGATTCAGGGCTCGTCTGGGACGCCCCCGTGCGAGGCTTTCTGGTGGGCATCGCTCCCTCCTGAGCGCTGGTCTGGGTCTGGGGCTACTATAGCCGCTGCTGCCACGTCTGTAAACCCGCCGAAAGGCTGCTCTGGGCACGCGTGTGCTTCCCGGTCGCAGGCGGTTCCAGGCTGCCTGCAACCGTGCTATGCTCTGAGGTAGGGGCAGGGGACCTATTCCTTGCCGCGGGAGGAAGCGATGACACTGCGCAGCGTCTGGCGCGCGACCAAGGACGAGGTGGTAGCCGAGAACGGCATGGTGGTGAGCAAGCACCCCCTGGCGGCGGAGGCAGGCCTGGAGATGCTGAAGCGTGGGGGCAACGCCGTGGATGCGGCGGTTGCCATTGGGTTTGCCATCTCCGTGGTGGAGCCGATGATGACCTGTATCGCCGGGGTCGGCTACATGGTGGTGCACCTGGCAAGGCAGGGCAAAGACCTGGTCATTGAGTACCCACCCCGCGCCCCCAGGAAGGCCCGTCCTGACATGTACCGCGTCCTGGACAGGCCGGCCACGAGCCTGTCCATCTTCGACGTAGAGGGTGATGAAAACGTGGACGGCTACCGCTCCATCGCCGTGCCGGGGACCGTGGCCGGGCTGTGCCTGGCCCATCGCCTCTACGGGACGCTCCCCCTGGAGCAGGTGATGGAGCCCGCCATCCACTACGCCGCCGCGGGGTTCGAGGTCAACTGGTATCTCTCCCTTTTCGTGGGCAATGTCATGGATACCCTTCAGCAGTACCCCGCGGCCAGCGAGATCTTCCTGCCTCTGGGGTGTCCCCCCAAGCACAGCCCGAAGCCTGCTGACAAGCTTGTCCAGCGGGACCTGGCGGAGGTGCTGAGGCGGGTTGCCCGAAACGGCGCGGCGGGCTTCTATACTGGAGAGGTGGCGGCGGCGATTGAGGAGGACATGCTCCGCAACGGCGGCCTGGTCACGCGAGAGGACCTGGCGGAGTACCGCGCTGCTGTCACCGAGCCAACCCGCACCACCTACCGGGGGTGCGAGGTGCTGGCGCCAGCCGGGGCCAACGGGGCATTCACCCTGGTCGAGACCCTCAACATCCTGGAGTCCTTTGACCTGCGGGCCCTGGGGCATAACTCCCCCCAGTACCTGCACCTCTTCATCGAGGCGGCGCGCCACGCCTATGCCGACCGCTACCACTACCTCGGCGACCCAGAGGTCGTGGATGTCCCTGCCCGCGGGCTGCTTTCGAAGGCGTATGCGGCTGACCTGGCCCGGAGCGTGGACGGGCAGCGGGCCCGCCTGGAGGCGGCGGGAGACGCCGAGCCCTGGGCCTACTACTCCACCAGGCCCCTGCATGACCCCTGGCGCTACGAGGGGAGGCCCAGGCCCGCCGCCGACTTCCTTCCCTCCGCTGCCTCAGACGGCGACTGCACTACCCACTTTGGCGTCGTGGACAAGGAGCGGAACCTGGTCTCCTGCACCCAGACGGCGGTGAGCGCCTTCGGTTCCAAGGTGGTCACCAGGGGCCTGGGCGTGCTCTGGAACAACGGCATGGTCTGGTTCAACCCCAAGCCCGGGGCAGCTAACTCCATCGCCCCCTGGAAGCGGCCTCTCGTGAACATGGCCCCCCTCATCGTGAAGCGGGATGGAGCGCCGTACCTCAGCATCGGAGCGCCCGGAGGGCGGCGCATCATCAACTGCAATACCCAGGTGCTGCTGAACGTCCTCGATTTTGGAATGGGTATCCAGGAGGCCATTGCCCAACCCCGGGTGGACGTCAGCACCCGCCAGACCCTGGTGGACGCCCGCATTGACGCGGCGGTGGCCCAGGCCCTGGCTGAGCGCGGCCACAGCGTCTCCGTGGTGGAGGAGACGCCGGGGGATGTCAACTTCGCCACGCCCCTGGGCATCCTGGTGGACCAGGCAGGAGGCCGTGTCCACGGCGGCGTGGACGTCTTCAGGATCGCCGAGGCCAGGGGTTACTAACGCTGAGCACAGCCCTTGCCCCTTCCCCTGCGCAGAGGGGCCAGGCTCACCGACGTTGCCCGGGCACGGCGGGCCTGAGAAGTGCGCTCGGTGTTGCCCAACACGAAGGGGCATGCCATAATGAACCAGTCCGATGCTGTCCCCGTGCTTGGTGCAGTGAGAGCCGTTCGAAAGGGCTGAAGGATGAGACCCGGATGGCCTGAAGAGGTGGCTCCTGGCGTCCACCAGCTCCACGCGATTGGTGCTCGCGTCACGGCCCTCTTCGATTCCGAAGGGGTCCTCCTTGTAGATGCTGGTGGGAAGGGCAGCCTGCCCTTGATAGCAGCGGGGCTCAAGGCTATCGGGACGTCTCTCCAGGAGGTCCATACGATTGTCCTCACCCACTACCACCCGGACCACACGGGGGAGCTGGCAAAGCTCGTGGAGGCGTCCGCCGCCAAGGTGGCAGCACACCGCCAGGAGGCGGGCATCGTGGGTGGCATCGAGCCATCTCCAAACCCTTTCAACAACCCCGTCCTGGCAGGTGTTACTCAACCCTTTCTTCCCCTGCTGAGCTCCCAGCCGGTGGCCGTGTCCTTGCTCCTGGTGGATGGGCAGCAACTCCCCACCCTCGGAGGGGTGCGGGTGATTCATGCCCCAGGCCACACCCGGGGAAGCATCTGCCTTCATGTGCCTTCGAGAGGGGTGCTGATCGTGGGTGATGCCCTGTGCCACCGGTTTCGACGGCTCAGCCCGCCGGCACGGGAGGTCACCTGGGACCCCCACCAGGCCGCTGCATCCATGAAAAGGCTCATGGATTTCGACTTTGAGAGCATCTGTTTCAGCCATTACCCCCCGTTGCGCCAAGGCGGTCGGCAGGCCCTGGCCCGGCTCCTGGATCGCATGGATGCGGAGCCATCCCGAATCAGGGGGTAGCTCATGGCCCAGACCCTGGCGGAGTTCCTCGCTACGTCGGCGCAGCGGTTCGGGGCGCGCCAAGCCCTGCTGTTCAAGCCCGGTTTCCGCTATCGGCAGTGGACCTACTCCCAGCTATGGGATGCTACGGGAAGGGTGGCATCGCTGCTCCAGAGCCGGGGCCTCAAGAAAGGGGACTGTGTCCTCCTGTGGGCGCCCAACTGCCCTCAGTGGGTCCTCACCTTCTTTGGCTGCATGCGGGCAGGGGTCATCGTCGTGCCGCTGGACCTGCGCAGCACCCTGGACTTCGCCCAGCGTGTGGCGTCCAGGACCCGACCCCGACTTGCCTTCGTGTCCCGGATGACCCCGCAGGTTCACCAGCAGATCGAGGTCCCGAGGGTGTACCTGGAGGAGGTGGAGGAGCTGTGCGAGGGGTTGCCTCCCGCCAGGGAAGAGGACGTCGCTGCGTCGGATGTGGCCGAGGTGATGTTCACCTCCGGCACAACGGGGGACCCGAAGGGGGTCATGATCACCCACAGCAACCTGGTCTCCAATGTGGAGGCGGCATCCCAGCACATCCCAGGGAAGCCCTCCTACCGCCTGCTCTCCATCCTGCCGCTGAGCCACATGTTCGAGCAGATGGGGGGCTTGCTGATGCCCCTCAGGTGCGGCGCGAACGTGACCTACCCCACCAGCCGCCAGCCTGCCGTCCTCTTCAGAACCCTCCGGGAGCGGCGCATCACCACCATGCTGCTGGTGCCCCAGGCCCTCGACCTGTTCATGAAGTCCGTTGAGCGGGAGGTGAAACGCCAGGGGAAGGAGCGCGTGTGGAGCCTGATGCTGCGCATTGCCCGCTCCACCCCCTTCCCGCTACGGCGACACCTGTTCTGGCAGGTGCACAGAGGGTTTGGGGGGTGCCTGGACTTCGTCATCTCGGGGGGTGCGGCCCTGGACCCTGAGCTGGGGGCCAGATGGGAGCTCCTGGGGGTCCGGGTGATCCAGGGGTACGGCGCTACCGAGGCATCGCCTGTCATAAGCTGCCACACGCTCCGCAGGCCCCGCTTCGATTCGGCGGGTAAGCCGCTCCCCGGGGTGGAGGTCAGGGTTGCCGAGGACGGCGAGGTCCTGGTGCAGGGCCCGAACATCACCCCTGGCTACTGGGAGGCACCCGAGCAGACGGCGGCGGCCTTCCAGGATGGCTGGTACAGGACAGGCGACCTGGGCTCCCTTGACCAGGATGGCTTTCTCCACCTCAAGGGACGCAAGAAGGACATGATCGCCCTGGCCGACGGGCAGAAGGTGTTCCCAGAAGACATCGAGGCAGTCCTGCAGAAGCATCCAAAGCTGAGCGACGCCGTCGTCGTGGGGCTGCCCAGAGGCTCCGCTGTACAGGTCCATGCAGTGTTTCTCCCCCAGGACCAGGAGGCTGCGCCAGAGATAGTCGCCTGGGCCAACAGGCAGCTTGCCGACCACCAGCAGATCCATGGCTTCACCGTCTGGGGCGAGCAGGACTTCCCGCGAACCCATACCCTCAAGGTGAAGAAGGGGGTGGTGGTAGACGTGCTCCTGGGTGCAGCCCCCAGGGCGCCTGCGGCAATCCATGCCGCACAAGACCCCCACCCTGAAGCCTCCTCCAGCCTGCAACGCATCGTGGCCGAGGTGAGTGGGGTCCCACCCCGAGAGGTCACCCCCGAGAAGACCCTGGGAAACGACCTGCACCTGGACTCCCTGAAGCGTGTCGAGCTGCTCTCCGTCATCGAGGGTGAGCTGGGTGCAAGCCTTGACGAGGCCCAGGTTGGCCCGGCGACGACCTTCGGGCAACTCCAGGAGATGGCGAGCCCGGGGAGGCATCCCCCTGCCGCCGCCCCCTTTCCCCGGTGGGGGATGAGCCTGTGGTGCCGTATGGTACGGGGAACCCTCCAGCGGGCCTGCGTGTTCCCCCTGCTGGCCCTGGCCTACCGCCTGCGGGTAACGGGCAGGGAGAACCTGCCTGCCCTCAGGGGGCCGGTGCTTCTTGCCGCCAACCACAACCTCCTGCTGGACAATGGCCTTATTATCAAAGCGACCCCCTTGGGAATACGGCGGTGGTTGGCCATCGCCGCCGATGCCGAGCAGTTCCGAAACCCCCTCTGGGCGGTCCTCGACCCCCTGGTGGGCAACGGTTTCCCCTTCTCCAAGGAGGGGAATCTCCGTGCCAGTCTGGACAACCTGGGGAGGGTCCTGGACGAGGGGTGGTCTGTTCTCCTCTACCCCGAGGGGGAGCTCACCGTGGGAGCGGCCATGCGCCCCTTCAAGAGTGGCATCGGCCTCATCGCGGTGGAGGTGCGGGTCCCCGTGGTTCCCCTGCGCCTCCGGGTCCACCGCACGGGTTGGCCGCCACCGTTCCCTCTCGTGCGTCGTGGTGATGCCGAGATCCGCTTTGGCAAGCCCCTCAGCTTCTCCCCGCAGACGTCGTACCTGGAGGCTGCGCGGGCCATCGAGGAAGCAGTCAAAGCGCTCTGAGACTGGGCAGTACCGGGATGAGCCCCTGCCGTATCGTGGCCCTCTTCAACACCCGTCGGCAGGAGCTAGCCGCGCAACAGGGCGACTACGCAGGCCACGATGTACTCCCCGCTGTGGCTGATGCTCACATCACAGCTTACCACGTGGCTGGCGTCGTACTCCGGGGCAAACGTGATGGAGGGCCTCCCTTCGTCACTGTGCCGTACCTCAAGGACGTGCCAGTTCCCCCTGGGGAGGCCCAGGGCCTTGTAGGCCGCTTCTTTCACCGCGAAGATGCCGGCAAGCCGCTCGATGCTGGCACCCCTGGCCTCGGAGGGATGAAACAAGCGATGGACGAATGCCTCACCCCCTCTTTGAAGGGACATGCGAAACTCCTCCAGCTTCACCAGGTCAACACCGGTCCGCACGGAAAGGCCTTCCAAACGCGCCTCCTCCGACAGGGCTGCACCCCACAGGATACCTGAGCGGCGGCCCCGCTGCATTGAGCAGGCCCCTGCCTCCGGAGCTCTTGCTGATGGCACGCCTCCGGCAGACCCAGGCTGAGCGTCGGACACATCGAGACGGCCAAGACACAGCAGACCCCCGGCAGCCCCCCTCATGGGTGCACTATTGCCACAGGCCCCAGTGGAGGCATGGCAGCCGGGAGCAGCGAGAAGCCAGGCACAGCAGGATGGTATGGATATGGCAAGCACTCGCATAGCTTCTGGTAGGCAATACCAGGACAATCGCGGCGTCCCCCGCGTAGCTTCCCCCTGCCTCATGGGCCACGGCTCCCAGGACGCTCCGGCGCCCTTGCGGTGCGCCCCTGGCACCCTGCGCCTGGGCCGCCCTAGCCCAGCACCCCCCGCAGGATGAGCTGGACGCCCAGCACGCCCAGGGCAACGGCCAGCAGGCGCAGGATCCACGGCCCGGTGAGGAATCTGGACAGGCTCGCTCCTACCTGGGCCCCCAGGACGATGCCCACGCCAGTGAAGACCAGAAGGGGGAAGAAGGAGACGTTGCCAAGCGCCAGGTGGGTGCCCGCCCCTACGGCCGTGTAGAGGGAGAGGGCGAAGATGGAGGTAGCGGTGGCAATCTTCACGGGGAAGTTGAAGGCGTACACCAGCGCGGGGGTGAGCAAGAAACCGCCGCCGATGCCAAAGAAGCTGGAGATGAAGCCCAGCATGATGTTGAAGGCAAAGACAACCCCCCTGTTGTACTCATACTCGTGAGTATCTCCTGCCCTCGTCACCAAACGTCGCCGCGCCATCAGGAAAGGAAGGTGAGGCGGCAGTCGCACCGGCCGCCCACTTTCTACCGGGGGCCGAAGAGCCAGGAGGGTCGCCAGGCCCACAAGGAGGACGCCAAACAGCACCCGGAAGAGGTCACCCGAAACCGCCTTGAGGAGTTGGGCCCCGAGGACAGAGCCCGGCGTGGCGGCGATGGCAAAAAGGATGCCGCTCCGGAAGTCTATGCGCCGCTGTCGGCTGTAGGAGACAGTCCCAAAGACGCTGTTGACCCAGGCCAGGGCAAGCGCCGTTCCCACTGCGACGCGGGGTTCCACCCTGAAAACGAGAATAAAGAGGGGGCCGATGATGAAACCGCCCCCCGCACCAACGATGACTCCGAACGCCCCTGCACCGAACCCCAGGAGAGCCAGGGACACCCACTCCAGCATAAACGCTCACGTAACAGACTGAAATCGCCTGGCTCTCAGGAGCCGTGTTGCACGAACTCGTTTCAAGAGCCTGCTCGGTCCGTCCTTCGACAAGCTCAGGACGAACGGAGCACCCTTCCCCGCTCGTGGTGAGCTTGTCGAACCGTGAGCGGGGCCCGTAAGGCCTCAAAAGTTTTTAGGTTTTGAAACGATTGCATCAGGCCTGGGAGCCGCCGGGCGTCTCTCGCAGGGCCCGGCGCAGCACCTTGCCCGCGGCGCTGATGGGGAGGCTGTCCCGGAACTCCACCAGGCGGGGCACCTTGTAGGCAGCCAGCTCCCTGCGGCAGAAGGCCACGATCTCCTGCTGCAAGGCGTCCAGGGAACGCGAGCCATCGTGATCCTTCAAGACCACCACAGCCTTCACGGTCTCACCCCGGTAGGCGTCCGGCACCCCCACGACTGCGGCCAGCCGCACCTGGGGATGCCGGTACAGGACCTCCTCCACCTCCCGGGGCCAGACCTTGAAGCCTGCGGCGTTGATCATGTCCTTCTTGCGGTCAACAATGTAGAAGTACCCTTCCTCGTCCATGCGGGCCAGGTCGCCCGTGTAGAACCAGCCGTCGCGGATGGCCCCGGCAGTCTCCTCCGGCTTGTTCCAGTACCCCTTCATGACCTGGGGTCCGCGCAGCACCAGCTCCCCCACCTCACTCACCGGTACCACCCTGGTCCCTTCGTCAGCGTCCACGATGCGGGCATCGGTGTCTGGCAGGGGAACGCCGATGGAGCCCGCCCTGGCCCGGTGGACAGGGTTGGCATGGGTCAGGGGGGATGTCTCCGTCAGCCCGTACCCCTCGACAAGCGCCTCGTGTCCTACCAGGGAGTCGAAGTCATGCTTCACCCTGGCCGGCAGGGGCGCAGCACCGGTGCGGCTGGGCTCAAGGGAAGAGAGGTCGAAGGAGTGGGCGTCCTCGAGGTTGAGGGCTGCGATATACATGGTGGGCACGCCCAGGAAGCGGGAGGCCCGGTAGCCCTGGACGGCCCGCAGCACTCCGCGGGCGTGAAAGCGGCGGAAGAGCACGATGGTGGCCCCGACCGCCAGGGGGACGGTCATGACCCCGGCGATGCCGCCGATGTGGAAGAGGGGGAGCGCGGCGATGAAGACCTCTTCTCCCTCCCGATACCCGTACCAGCGCGCAAACTGGATGGCGTTGGCCACCAGGTTGTAGTGGGTAAGCATGGCTCCTTTGGGCACCCCGGTGGTGCCCCCCGTGTAGGGGAGGAGGGCCAGGTCCTGCATCGGGTCCAGAAGCGGGTGCTGGCCTGTGGGCTGGTGGCCCCGCACCAGCGCCTCGAAGGAGTGCGCCCCCTCTGGGGAAGGGCAGCCTCCGGTAAGGATGACGTGCCCCAGAGGGGTTTCGGCGCGCACCTCTCGTACAAGAGGATAGAGGTCGGGCTCAGTGATGAGGGCCACTGCCCCGGAATCCCGGAGCTGGTGGCCCAGCTCCTCACGCCGGTACATGGGGTTGCAGGGGACTGCCACCGCCCCGGCCTTGAGGATCCCATAGAAGCTCGCCACCAGCTCCGGCGAGTTCTGGAGGAAGTAGGCTACTCGCTCGGCCTTGCGTATCCCCAGGGCGGCCAGGGCAGCAGCGACACGGTCGGACTCCTCGTTCAGGGCGCGGTAGCTGAGCGCCGAGAGCTCCTGGCCGCCCTCGCCATCGCAGAAGAGGATGGCGGCGCGTGCCGGGAAGCGGGCAGCAGCGTCCTGGAGCAGCCGGTAGAGAGGCACCCGGGGGTACTCGAGGCCTGGTGGCACATGCTGGGGATAGAAGCGCAGCCAGGGTCGGTCCATCACCATTCTCTCTCGAAGACCCCCCTACCCGACAAAGCCCCTCGCCAGCTTGCCGAGCATGCTGTCAAGCTCTGCCACATACCCCTCCAGCAGCGCCACATCGGCGTCGGCCAGGTGGGCATAGCGGCGCTGGGGGCTGATATAGTCCCGCACGGTTGCCTTGCGAGGGATGTTCTGCCGCTGGAAAACCCCGTCCTTCCACTCGTAGAGAGGCCAGATGCCGCACTCCACGGCCAGGCGCGATACCTCGACCCCTCGGTGGTCGTCGTACCCCCAGGAGGGGTTGCAGGGGGTAAGGACCTGGATGAAGGCGGGCATGCGGGTGACGGCGTTCTTGATCTTCCGCTCCAGGTCCTGGGGGTGGGAGACGGAGGCGGTGGCGACATACTCGGCGCCGCTGAACATCAGCATGAGAGTGAAATGCTTGGGGTGGCGCAGCTTCCCCGATGGGCGGACACCCGTGCGCGCCAGGGGGTGGGTGCTGCCCGTGGCGTGGCTACCGCTGGCAGCGTGCGCCTGGTTATCGCATACCACGTGCAGGTACTTGTAGCCCTGCTGGAAGCCCGTGGCCAGGTCCTCCAGGCCCAGGTCGATCTGCCCATCCCCGTCAATGACAATGATGGGCCGTTCAATCCCCCGGACCTGCATGGCGGTGAGCATCCCCACGATGCCGCTATCGTGGGTGCCCAGGCCGCTGCGCTGGAGGAAGTCCCGCCCAATGCCACAGCCCTGGCCAAAGATGATGGGCTTCTGGTCGTTCAGGGTGTCAAAGGCGATGTGCATCACCAGGCGGGTTGCCAGGTTTTCCGGGCACCCGGGGCACTGGTTGGCCGTGACATTCATGAAGACCCGCTTTTCGGGGGTCTCCATCACCATCTTGATGGGCATTGCCTCTCCTTGCTAGTACTTAGTTTCGTAAATCAGCGCACACAAGATCCGCCCCAAGCCCGCTCACCCTGAGCTTGTCGAAGGGTGAACCGCTCGTGGTGAGCTTGTCGAACCATGAGCGGTTGATTATGACGCCCTTTTCTGCAAGTAGGTACTCGTGGGGGCGAACGCTCCTCAGACCAGAACGGCGATGCCGGTCTACCGCCGGAGGGCCTTGGCCAGCATCTCCTCGTCCTCGATCACCTCGAAGTGCCAGGCCAGCTCCTGCTGAGGCCGGCCCTTGCGCACGGCGTCCATCGCCTCTTCCACGGCGTACATCACGCTGTAGTAGGTCACGTCCCGGCCGCCCAGCCCAACCACCCGGCCCAACACCATAGGGGGCTTTGGCTGGCCGAAGAGGGCACTGCGCAGGTCGTGATAGACCGCCGCCACAGGGTTGCGGTCCAGCACCACCGCAGCCTTGACGCTCTTCAGGGCCTCCACCAGGTCCTCGCTGGGGAAGGGGCGGAATGTGCGGACCTTCACCAGCCCCACGGCTTTCCCCTGCTCCCGCAGCAGGTCCACGGCGAAGCGAGAGGTGGCGGAGAGGGAACCCATAGCGACGACCGCTACCTGGGCGTCCTCCATCTTGTAGGTCTCGATAAGGCCGCCGTAGCCCCGGCCCATGAGCTCACGGTACTCCCCGTGGGCCTTCCTGATGACCTCTTTGGCGGTGACGTTGAGGGCATGGTCCAACTGGTAGCGCCGCTCCATGTACTCCCGTTCCACGTCAATGTAGCCGTAGCCGCTCATGCGCGGGCCGGAGTAGTAGGCGGCGAAGTCCAGGTTCTTCACGAAGTCCAGCTCCGGCGGCAGCCGGAAGGGGGGCAGGAAGCGATCCACCGCCTCCTGGCTGGGAAGCTGGACAGGATAGCTGTTGTGGGAGACCTCCCAGCCATCATAGGTCACAAAGGCGGGCAGGAGGACCGAGGGGTGCTCGCTGACCCGGTAGGCCTGGATGAGCGTGTCCAGGACATCCTGGGCGTTCTCACAGTGGTAGTGGAGCCAGTGGATGTCCCGGTACATGATGGTGTCCTGGTCATCACTGCGCACCACCGCAGGGGGCTCCAGCGCCCGGTGGGCCACCACCACCACCATAGGGATGCGGGCGTAGGAGGCGAACAGGAGCTGCTGGGCAGCGATGAGGAGCCCCTCCGAGTTGGTGGCAAAGGAGCAGCGAACTCCCGCCTGGGTTGCAGTGATCTGGGCGTTCATCACGCTGCGCTCGTTCTCCAGTTCGATGAGCTTGGCATTCAGCTCCCCCTTCTGGATCAGGCGGGAGGCCTCTTCCCCAACCTCATCAGACGGGCCGATGGGGAAGAAGCAGAGGACCTGGATGCGGGCAAGCTGAAGGGCATGAGCCGCTGCCTTGTTGCCCGTAAAGGCGTTGCGCTTGACAGGGACCCGGGTGGCCATCACCTCTTCTCCTGCGCGACGGGGGAGCGCTGCCGAGCATCGGCGCCGCGGCGTTGCTGCCCGGCGGGCTCCTTCAGGTACGGCTCGACGGTAATCCCCTCGTACCTGGGGCGCTCCCTGCGCACCTCGTCCTCGTCCACCATGCGCAGGGCGTGGCCGACGCAGACCTCCACACAGATGCCGCAGCCACGGCAGTAGTCCACGTCAATGCGGTAGCCCTGCTGGGGCAGGCCCTGGCGGACGATGAACCCGGTGCCGTCGGGACACATCACCTCACTGACGCAGGAGCCCGGGCAGGTGCACTTCGAGTCCTCGCAGATGGGGACCTTGTCCCGCCAGATGAAGGGGCTTCCCTTGCTGAAGCCAGCCAGCAGGTCGTACCGGTCAAAGCGGTAGTACTGGGGCAGCTCCTCCACCTTGGCGAGCTTGAGCCGGGCGGGCTGCCGCGCCACGCGGAACTGGACTCCGCCGATGACCTGCACCTTCTGGTAGGCCTCCAGCGTCGCCTGGGCATTCCGCAGCCCGACAGAGCCCGGGAAGGTCTCCTTGATGACCTCCAGCAGCAGCTCCAGGTCCATGCTCTCCGTGATTCGGGTGTAGGCCCCCAGAAGGGTGAGTCCCACGGGAGGAGGGGTGCGCTTCAGGAGCCGCTCGGCGATGCCTGTGGCGTCCACGGTGGCAACGACCCCCTGGAAGTCGAAGGGGAGCTCGATCTCCCCCGGGGCCTTGGGGGAGTTGACCAGGAGGACCCCCTGCTTCATCCTGCCGATGGCGTCGGCGATGAGCTCATGGGTGTTCTCCCTGGCTGTCAGCAGCAGCTCCTCCTGGAAGACGATGGCCTCCGAGGGGTGGTAGTTGGCGCAGCTCGCCAGGGCGGGGGAGTCGGAGATCTTGATGTAGTTGAGAACCGGTGCACTCCTTGCGCGGGTGCCCGGATACACGTTCACGGAGACAAACCAGCCCTGCTGGGCGTATACCTTGGCCAGGGCCTCGCCGGCCTGCACCGAGCCCTGTCCAGACATAGAGACCAGATTGAGCTCCTTGCTCTGGGCCATCACCCCTCCTCTCGTAGCTTGCCGGGCAGACGCAACCCAATCCTTTCCACCTTAGCCCACCCAGAAAGGCGTGTCAAGGGCGGGGTGGAGAGGGCTCAGGGTCTTTCGGTTCTGCTGGCAGTGTCGTGCCCGTCATGATTGGGAGCGGAGTGATGAAGAATCTGGGGGGGCCGGGCTTCTTTCCCCTACCCCAGACCCTTCGCGGAGTTTACCCTGAGTTGCTGAAGGGCTCGGGGTGATAACCACGAGACCCTGCTGGACGAGTACATCAGCATACGCCCTTGACACAAGGGGTAGCGTGAAGTACAATTCGGAGCTTGTATAGGTGCACAGCCGGGAAGCGGAGAGATGCGGTTCAACGTCGCCCAACTCCTGAAAGAGGCAGTCGGCTCCTTCCGCCAGGACACCCTGGATGAGATCTTCCCTCGCTTGGAGGACGCGGGTGTCGCGTGGGTCCGGGGCGAGGTGAAGTTCACCAAAACGGACAGAGGTATCTGGGTGCAGGGCACCCTGCAGACCAGGGCGGCCAGTGTGTGCGGCCGGTGTCTTGCCGAATACCAGCAACCCCTCACCATTCGGTTTGACGAGGAGTATCTCCCGACGCTGGACATCGTGACTGGCATCTCGCTGCCCGTGACTGACCAGGAGCAGGGGGCTTTTCGCATTGACGAACACCATATGCTGGACCTGCTAGAAGCGGTCCGCCAGTATGCGATAACGAGCCAGCCGATGAAACCCCTTTGCCAGGACGACTGCCGTGGCCTGTGCCCTGTCTGCGGCGGCAATCGGAATGAGGTCGCGTGTGACTGCGGGACACCCCGCGTTGAACCCCGCTGGAATGAGCTTTTGAAGCTTCTGGCGCACCAGAACCGATAGACATGGAAGGAGTTGGCTGATGCCCCCTCTCCCGAAGAAACAACTCTCCAAAGCCAAGCAGCGTCGCCGTGCTGCCCACTATCGGATCCGTGCTGTTGGGCTCAGCCGTTGCCCACAGTGCCAGAGCGCGAAGCTGCCTCATCACGTATGTCCCACGTGCGGCTACTACCGGGGACGTGAAGTGGTGAAGGTCCGGGAAGAGCAGGCTCCTGGCTAGCCAAAGCACCCTGTCCGATGTCTCTGTAGGCGTGTCCGTCCAGGGGAGCAGACTGCACTACTAGGAGTTGTCGCATGGTGGTTCAGGGAGCAACAGCCCTTGGGGGCCGGGTGGCCTACCTCTTCCCGGGACAGGGGAGCCAGCAAGTAGGCATGGGCCGGGAACTGTACGAACACTCCCCAGCGGCTCGCGCCGTCTTCCAGAGTGTGGATGAGGCCCTGGGGACGCCGTTGACCGCTCTCATCCTGGGGGGTCCCGCCGAAGAGCTCACCAGGACGGTCAATGCTCAGCCGGCCATCCTCGCCATGAGCATGGCGTGTCTGGCGGCCATGGAAGAGCGGTTGGGCCCTCAGCAGGTGCCCGCGCCCTCCTGCATAGCGGGGCACAGCCTCGGCGAATACAGTGCCCTGGTGGCCGCAGGGGTGCTGGATCTTCCTGATGCTGCTCGCCTGGTGAGCCTGCGCGGCCGTTTGATGCAGGAAGCCTCCGATTTGCGCCCTGGCGGCATGGGTGCTGTGCTTGGCCTGGATGAGCTGACTTTGGAGGAGATCTGCCGGGAGACAGGCACGCAGATCTCCAACGTCAACGCTGAGGACCAGATTGTCATCGCCGGGGAACGGCTCGCCCTGGCCCGCGCCCTGGACCTGGCCTCCATCCGGGGCGCCAAGCGCATCATCACCCTCCAGGTGAGCGGCGCCTTCCACTCCGCGCTGATGGAGCCAGCCGTCGAGGGGATGGCCGCGGCGCTGGCACAGGTGCGGTTCCGGAACCCGAGGGTGCCCATCATCGCAAACTGCAGCGGACGCCCCCTGACGACCGGTTCGGCTCTGAAGCAGGACCTCGTGCAGCAGCTCTGCTCCTGTGTCCAGTGGAAGCGCTCCGTTGGCTACATGCTGAGGGCGGGCGCCTCCACCTTCTACGAGATTGGGCCAGGAAAGGTGCTGAGCAGCCTGGTCAAGCGGATAAGCAGGGATGCCCAGGTGATGAACATCGGTGACCTGGCGACCATACAAGCGATGGCTGGCTCGTAGTTGTGGTGGTGCATTACCAGGATGCCATGATGGAAGATGAGGAGCTAGGGTGCGGGAACCTGCCCCCCCGACGCCGCGCGCGGGCTGTAGCCCTTCAGGTCCTCTACGAAGTGGATGCCACAGGGCATGACGCCGAGGCATCCATCGCCCGGGCTCAGGAAGAGACCCCCCTGGCGCCGGAGACACTGCGCTTCGTCCAGGAGCTGGTCGCTGGGGTCCTGCAGCACCGGGATTGGATTGACGAGCAGATCCATACGTATGCCCCTGCGTGGCCCGTGGTCCAGCTCCCTGCGGTGGACCGCAACCTGCTGCGCCTGGCCATCTATGAGGTTTTGATCGCGGGGAAGACGCCGCCCAAGGCCGCCATCAACGAGGCCGTGGAGCTTGCGAAGATGTTCGGGAGTGACAGCTCGCCGCGTTTCGTCAACGGTGTCCTGGGCTCCATCATGGAGACGGTCCAGAGCGAGACGGTTTCCTAGACTGACCTCCAGGAGGTGACAGCATGCCCACGGTTTATGAGCGTGTGAAGCGCGTGGTTGTCGAGCGCCTTGGCGTGGAAGAGGCCCTTGTCAAACCCGAGGCGTCTTTTACTGAAGACCTGAACGCAGATTCCCTGGACGTGGTGGAGCTCATCATGGCCCTGGAGGAGGAGTTCTCCGACGGAGGCAAGCCCATGGAGATCTCCGACGAGGAGGCAGAGAAGATGGTCGCCGTCAAGGATGCTGTGGCGTATATTCTCTCCAAGGGGATCAAGGACACCTAGTCCGTGCGCGAGACCAGCCCTACAGCAGGCCCCAACAGGGGCCTGCTGTGTTTCTCCGGGAAGACCCCTGGTGCCCGTGGGGCCATGGAGCGGCAGTTGGCTGGCCCAGTGGCTGGCGCCAGGGGAGGGTAGCGCCATTGACAAGAGGGTGCTCCCAAGCTATCTTACCATGCGAAGGCTTGTCGGGGGTTGTCATTGCGTCATGTGTGGCGTCCCAGGCCGGGTGATGTGGTAGTCCGGCGCCCCCGGCTTTCGGAGAGCGCCCCTATCAGCCTCAAGCTCCCCCTCCCGCGGGTCCCCTCCAAGGGGCTCCTTGCCTCTCCCAGCACCGTCTTCTTTGGGGTTGCCGTGCTCGAGCTGCTGGGCACTGTGCTTTTGGTTCTTCCGTTTGCCACCGCGGATGGGCACTTCACTGCGCCCTTGGTCGCCTTCTTCACTGCCACATCCGCCATCACCGTCACGGGACTCGTCGTCGTGGATACCTCCACCTACTGGTCCTTCTGGGGGCAGCTTACCATCATGGGACTGATTTTCCTCGGCGGCGTCGGCTGGATGACCCTGGCATCCTTCCTGCTCGTGGTGCTGGGGCAGCGGATCACCCTTCCGCAGCGGCTCGCCATGCGGGAGCCCCTGGGGGTGGTCCAGATTGGCGGCGTCGTGCGGATGCTGCGGAACATGGTGCTCACCCTCGTGGGCATCCAGGTACTGGGGATGGTCGTCCTTGCCCTCCGCTTTCACACCGCCTTCACCTGGCCGGAGGCGGTATGGCTGGGGGCTTTCCATAGCGTCTCCGCCTTCAACAACGCGGGGTTCACCATCCTGCCGCGCTCCGACAACCTGAGTGCCCTCACCGGCGACCTGGCGTCCCTGGGGGTTTTCAGTGGCCTCATCATCCTTGGCGGCCTGAGCTTCGGGGTCATGGCCGAGCTGGTGCGGGTCAGGCGCTTCTCTCGCTTCAGCCTGGATACCAAGCTCGTCCTGGTGGGCAGTCTGCTCCTCTGGCTGTTGGGCGCCCTGGTCGTCTTTGCCTTCGAGAGCGGGAACCCCGCTACCCTGGGCCGCCTCCCGCTGGGGGAGAAGGTGGGCAACGCCGTTTTCCTGTCGGTGAGCGCCCGGACCGCAGGGTTCTCCACCTTCCCCTTCGGTGGCATGGAGCTGGCCAGCATGTTCTTCATCACCGGCCTCATGTTCATCGGCACGGCCTCGGCTTCCACCGGCGGGGGCATACGCCTCAATACCATGGGGGTGCTGGTTGCCACGGTGTTGGCCTCCATTCGGGGCAGAGGCGAGGTAACGGCTTTCAAGCGGGAAATCTCTCAGGAGCAGGTCCACCGGGCCCTGGCGGTGGGGCTCCTGGGGATAACCCTGGTGTTCTTCGCCGCCTTCTTCCTCACCTTCATTGAGCGGCGCGGTTTCATTGATCTGCTGTTCGAAACGGTCTCCGCCTTCGGAACGGTAGGGCTCAGCACCGGCGTCACGCCGCACCTCCATCTTGCGGGGAAGCTGCTCATCAGCTTCACCATGCTCCTTGGACGCCTGGGCCCCCTCGCCCTTGCCCTGGCCGTGGCGCAGCGGGAGCGCCCAGCCCTCTATCGGTTCGCGCGGGAAAGGGTTAAAATCGGGTAGGATGTTGCTATGCCACGACGACAGGTAGTGGTTATCGGGCTGGGCCGCTTCGGAAGCAATGTGGCCAAGACCCTCTACAAGATGGGCCACGATGTCCTTGCTATTGACAATGATGACCGCGTGGTGCAGGAGATGATGGGGCAGGTAACCTACCCCGTCAAGGCTGACGCCACCAGCGAGGCCACCCTGCGCGAACTGGGCGTCCCCAACTTCGACGTTGCTGTGGTGGCCATCGGCAGCAACATCCAGGCCAGCATCATGGCCACGGTCCTGATGAAAAGCCTCGGGGTCCCCTATATCCTGGGTCGCGCCCGCAACGACCTGCACGGTCAGACCCTGGAGCGGGTTGGCGCCCACCGGGTGGTGTACCCAGAGCAGGAGATGGGGGTAGGGGTGGCGCGCAACCTCTTCAATCCCGATGTGCTGGAATACATGGAGCTGGGCCCCAGCTTCGGGGTCAGCAAGGTCAAGCTCCCAGACAAGCTCCACCAGCTCACCATGCGGGAGGCGGGCCTGGCCGGCGCCCGGGACAAGTATGGCCTAGCGGTGATAGCGATTCGCCGGGGCAAGGAGCTTATCCTCCTCCCATCGGAAGAGGAGCGGCTGCGCCA
Organism: Chloroflexota bacterium; assembly: GCA_016210285.1. Next base: position 12,229 of record JACQUN010000077.1, on the reverse strand, counting down.
GGGAGACCTGCTGGTGGTGGCAGCCCGGGACGAGCTCCTGGAGAAGCTACATGGGGAGTAGCCCGGCGTGGAGTGGGCCTCCTGCAGGCGGGGAGCCGCCTTCACCGTTGCAAGGCGTTTCACCCGGGTTCTCCGATAGTGATGAGGTGCCTGTGGGCAGTGTTCATGGCGGCCCTTCCAGGGCAGGAGAGCGACAAGCCCCCGGTGGGGAGCAGGCTCTTGTATGGAAGTGAAGCGAGTTCTGGTCCCCGTAAAAGGCGAGAAGGCGGACGAGGAGGCCGTAAAGCTGGCCTGTGACCTGGTACGGCCCCTGCACGGCAAGCTCTACACTCTTTACATAATCGAGGTTCCCAGGGAGTACCCCGTGGATGCCGAGCTCCCTGACGAGACCGCTCGAGCCGAGGCAGTCCTCCGCCGAATGGAGAGCCTGGGCAGGGAGCAGAAGTGCGAGGTCCTCGCCCAGCTCCTCCAGGCCAGGGACGCGGGCCCAGCGTTGGTGCGGGAGGCGGTGGAGCGGGAGGTGCATCTGATTCTGCTCGCAATGCCGTATAAGCGTCAGTATGGGGTCTTCTCCCTGGGCCAGACAGTCCCGTACATCCTGCAGCACGCCCCTTGTCCGGTGGTGATCGTTCGGGAGGCGCCTGGGGAGCCCGCGGGTGTGGCTGCTGCTCCGGAGTCCGTGGCCCAGGCAGAGGAGCGGCGGTGAAGGTCATGGTCATGGGCTGCGGCCGGGTGGGTTCCCAGGTTGCGGCGGCCCTCTGGGGCGAAGGACATCAGGTCGTGGTGCTGGACACCGCGCCCGAGAGCTTCCTCATGCTCCCCCGGGAGATGCGGGAGACCGAGGGGGTCGCCATTCTTGGCGACGGCACCCTGGACGAGGACCTGATCCGGGCAGGGATCGAATCCGTAGACCTCTTCATCGCCGTGAGCTCCAGGGATAACCGCAATGCCCTGGCTGCCCAGAAGGCAAAGCAAATCTTTCGGGTCCCCCGGGTGGTCTGCCGCATCGGTGACCCCGTTCGGCAGGAGATGTACTCGCAGCTTGGTCTGATGGTCGTGAGCCCCACAAAGGTGACCTCCGGCTTGATTCTTGGGACCATCCGCGATTGAAGGAGCCATGTACATCATCATGGTGGGGGGCGGCAAGGTGGGCTACCACCTGGGCAAAGCCCTGATGAACGCAGGCCATGAGGTGTTTCTCATTGAGCGGGATGCCAGGAAAGTCGAAAACATCGTGGATGCCTTTGGCAACATTGCCCTCAAGGGAGATGGCTCGGAGCCCAGCATCCTGCGGGAAGCAGGGGCCGCCCGGACCGACGTGTTGATCGCCGTCACCGGCAACGATGAGGACAACCTCGCCGCCTGCCAGCTCGCCAAACACCACTTCAAGGTGGGTCGCACCATCGCCCTCGTCAACAACCCGCAGAACGAACCTCTCTTCCGCCTCCTGGGGGTTGACGTCGCCGTCGCCAGCACCCAGATCATCCTGGCCGAGATTGAAGAGGAGCTGCCAGCCAGGCCGCCCATCCATGTGCTGCCGGTGCGAGGGAACCGGGAGTTCATTGGTGTGGAGATCCCGGCGGACTCCGCAGTGGTGGGGCAGACGCTGGGGGAGGTGGAGCTGCCCCCAGACACCCAGGTCTCTGCTATCATCAATCGGGAAGGCCACCTGAAGCCGGTCAGTGAGAACACGCTCCTGGAGGCCTACGACGAGCTGGTGGCGTTGACCACCGCCGATAGCGCCGAGGCGCTCCTGGAAGCCCTCACGCGGGAGGCTTGAAGATGCCCCAGCGCTTGGCGTACCTCGGCCCCCCAGGCACCTTCAGCGAGGAAGCGGCCCGCAAGTACGATCCTCACGCCCAGCACCTTCCCTTTACCTCCGTCGCTGCGGTGGCGGCGGCTGTCCAGGCGGGCATGGCGGAGGAGGGCGTCGTCGCCATCGAGAACAGCCTGGAGGGCTCTGTCAACGACACGCTGGACCTGCTGATCCACGAGTCATCTCTGCACATCCGCCAGGAGCTGGTGCTCCCCATCGAGCACTGCCTGCTGGCCCTGCCGGGCACCACCCCCGACGCCGTCAAAGCCGTCTACTCCCACCCCCAGGCCCTGGGCCAGTGCCGCCGGTTCATCGAGCGGTGCTTCCCCCGGGCCCAGGTGGTGGCGGCCCTCAGCACCGCGGCAGCGGTGGAGGAGATGAAGAGTAGCCAGACCCCGGCGGCGGCCATCGCCCCGGAGCGCGCCGCCCAGCTCTATGGCGTGGAGGTCCTGGCGCGGGGCATCCAGGACCACCCGAACAACGTCACCCGCTTTGTTGTCCTGGCCCGCACCGAGCACCCCCCCACAGGGCAGGACAAGACCTCCCTCTGCTTCTCCTTCCATGAGGACAAGCCTGGACTGCTCTACGGCGTGATGGGGGAGTTCGCCCTGCGCCACATCAACCTGGCCAAGATCGAGTCGCGCCCCAGCAAGCAGTCCCTGGGCAGCTATATCTTCCTGGTGGACCTGGAGGGGCACCAGGAGACCCCCCTGGTCAGGGAGGCCCTGGAGCGGGTCCGGCAGCAGGTCTCCATGCTGAAGGTCTTCGGCTCCTACCCCCGCTACCGGGGATAGGAGTCGCCTACCCTCCACCTGCGGCTACCTGGTAGATGTGAACCTTCGGGTTCTCGTACACCACCTGGAGCTGCCCCGCCTGGGCCATGCGGGCAAACTTCTCCAGGCCGGCGGCGGGGTAGTAGCGCGCCTCAGTCTCCCCCACGTACACGTACTCCACTTGATACTTCCGCAGGAGGCTCATGGCCAGGGCGGGGTCCGGCGTGGTGTACAGCGAGTCCACGTCACGTAGCCGCTGGTCCACAAACTGGCAGTTGCCCAGGCCGCACCGCTGCTGGGTCTGGTGCCACCCCCAGCCCACCACTGCTGGCAGCCCGGTGTAGATGGAGACTCGGGAGCCCCAGCGGTAGAGCGGCGTCAACCCCTCCACAATGACGGGGGAGCCTTTCACGTTGCCTCGAAGCCACTGGATAGCGTCGTAGTCCCAGCGCAACTCCACGATCCCTCGGTCGTCGCCGTAGGTGGCTTGCTGCATGTAGGCCATCCCGTTGAGGGTGCGTGGCAGCAGGAGGAACCGGTCCTGGAGACGCGCACGGGTCCCGAGCAGGGGATAGACCGCTGCACTGAGCACCAGGATGATAGCCACGGCGATCCATGCCCTCCGCAGCAAAGATGCCGGTCGCCGGGTTTGCGCTGAGGCGCCCGCCGCGCCATCCGGCCCTGTCCAGGGAGCAGAGGGAAGGCCACCTTCAGCGCCCTGGGCAGTTCGCATCCAGCGTGCCTGGGGTCCCCCTGCCTGGGGCCCCGCTCCTCCTGCCCCTGGGCTGCCCTGGCCCGGGCCGGGACCCGCTGGCGTCACAGGTTGGTCATAGGGGTTGCTCCTCAAGGCGCTGACCTCGGCGGTCGCAGAACGCATGGCAGATGACGCCAGGGATGGCTCGGCCTGCCGTGCTGCCTCCTCGCGGGCGGCAGGGACGGTCTCCTCGCTGCTGCGGGCTCGCCCCAGGGTGAGCCGCCAGAGGGCGAAGGCCGCCGCCATGGCTATCAACAGCCAGCCCTGAAGGTACAGCTTGAAGACGGTGTTCATTCGGCCTATGTCTCCTCTGAGGGTTACCAGGTCAACGGTGATGCCGATGACGAAGGCCGCTCCTGCCAGGAGGAGGGCGAAGGCCGTGAAGGGAGTGGCGGCGTCTCTCTGGCGGAGGCGGTGCAAGACCAGGATCCCCGCCAGGGCCAGCAGGGCCAGCAGGAACGTCACGGTGGTGTACCCGGCGACGGCCACGGCCAGCCAGACAGCGGCCAGCACCGCTGCGCTGCCCAGGAGCGGCGCAAGGGTGCCCGGCAGTGGCAGCTTGAGGCTACTCCGCACGTCTCCCAGCGCCTGTCGAAGGCCGTCCAAGGCTCCAGTGCGCGGCAGCGGGTAGCCTACAAGCTGCTCTGCTGCCTCGATAGCTGAAAGGGTTCCGAGCCGCGAAGGCCTCCTGGGAGGGGCCCCGTCGGGGGCTATCCCCTGGCGGCGCTTGCCCCGCTGCAGGGCAACGCGGGCTTCGTAGAGGAGAAGGCTGATGACCAGAAACAGGAACAGACCGTGAATCGCCAGGTACTGGGGAAAGGCCGTCTGGGTCTCGCTGCGGACAATTCCCTTGTAGGCGGTGAACAGGCGGGCGTGGTAGGGGTAGAAGAAGAGGATACTGAGGGCCACCAGCAGGCCACCCAGGACCAGCACCCGCATCAGCAGCGCCTCAAAGGGGCTGGCTCCTCGCAGGGACTCGGCGGCGATGACTGCCCCGAGGGCGAGTCCCAGGTACACCGGGTAGTCCCAGATGTTGGTGGCAGGCAGGGCACCGAGGGCCAGGGCCAGCAGGGCCAGGGCAGGCAGGTAGATGCGCCAGCCCGCTCGTGAACGTGCCAGGAGCAGGGCGTTCAAGGAGAGCCCCACGGAGAGAAGGGTAAGGGGTATCGCCATGAGGTGCGCGTGGAGGTCCGCGAAGAGGAAGGTGAAGAAGGGGAACTCTGTGATCTCGAAGCCCGGCGGGTCGGGGGGCATCATGCGGGTAGAGCGCCAGAAGTCGAAGGGGGGGAAGGGGACATCCTGAACGACGCTCCTCAACGCCCCCTGGAGGAGCTGCACCGCCCCGCCCAGGTTGCCCAGGACTACCACGAACAGCCCCGCTGCCAGCCCGGCCAGCAACGGGCTGAGGCTTACCCCACCGAGGAATGTGGGGGTGCCCGAGGGGGCGTACCCCCTCGGCGTATCCGTGGCCTGGGGTTGGGCAGGCGTCTGCGCCCGGCGGAAGCCCTCCGCCAGGTTGTACACGATGGAGAAGGCGGTGCAGAAGGCCAGGGCGAAGAAGAGGGGCACGGCGAGGTTGTAGGCTATCTCAGGCGGGATTCCTGTCGCTTTGATCAGGGTGGCTACCATGAACTGCCCGAAGTAGTAGTAGTTGATAAAGCCCCCGGCCAGCCACGGGTCGTAGGGGGGCATGTAGGTGGAGCGCAGCACCCCGCTGAGATAGGCCAGGTCCATGGGCTTCTCCCCGCCGCGGAAGGGGTGCCAGAGGTCAGGGTTGGCCATCCGGAGCATCAGGAAGCCCAGGAAGGCCGCCAGGAACACCCCCTCCCAGACCAGCACCAGGGGCCAGCGCCGCCGAAGCCACGCCCCAAGCTCCCGCCGGTTCCTGAGCCAGAGGACCAGAGAGAGGAGGAGCAAAGCTGCCAGCCCCAGGAAGATGCTCATGCGGCCAAAGGGCAACCACTTTAGGCTGGCCAGAAGCCAGGGGATGTAGGCGGTCAGGAGGAGACCCAGTGGTTTGGCCAGGAGGTAGCCCCGGTCAGGAAGCCCGCGGAGGAGCACCAGGGCCAGGGGCAGCACCGCCAGGGTTGCCAGGTAAAGCAGGACGAGCCATGAGAGGACCGGGAGACGTGCGGGCAGGCTTTGCGGGTGGATGATCTCACTCCATGTCCCGCCCGACCGCTGGGCTGCCCACTCGCTGGGGGTCAGCATTGCGTTGCCCTGCATCGTCGGCTCCCCGGCCCCGGCCAGGAGCAGCTCGCGGATGCGCTCTGCCGGCAACGGGCGGACCTTCTGGAAGACCAGGACCTTGGGGTGGTCGTAGACGCTGAAGCTCTCGTCGGCGTAGCCTAGATTCAACGTGACGGGCGCTGGTTTGTAGGACGAGAGCGTCCCCGGCGCCGGGAGCCGCGGGCGTGTCAAGGTGTCATCCGAAAGGGCGATGCCCGGGAGGGAGGGGTAGGACGCCTCGAAGTGGACGAGATCGTACCCCAGTTGCCCCGAGAACAGCAGGCGGTAGTAGCGGCCGCTGATAGGGTAGCGCTGGGGCAGGTGGCTAATCGTCCCGTAGAGGCGGTTGCTGTAGAAGACCAGGTAGTCCCCCTGGGCCACGAGCTGCGCCACCTGCCGGATCTTCTCGTCGGAGTCCCGCTCGTACATGGGTATCTCCTGGACCCGGTAGCGCTCCAGCTTGGGTAGCCCCTCCTCCCAGTGCTCCCGCAGGATGAAGGCGCCGGGTGGGACATTGGCGGTGATCCAGTTGGCGGCCCGCACCGCGGTGTGGGGCCTGTTGTAGATGCTCAGGTAGGCCAGGGCATAGAAGGCTGAGGTCGCCAGGGCCAGGGCGATGGCCCCTTTGGCCCACGGCTCCATGCTGCGTCGGTGGAAACGCGCCCAGTCCAGTCCTGCCAGGAGCATCCTGGCCGTGAACAGGAGGAGGAAGGGGGTGATGGGCAGCATGTAGCGGAGGAACTTCACCTGGAAGGCCCCGACGAGGGCAAAGTAGGGGACGACCCAGGCCAGGAGCAGCAGGTCGCTCTTGTTGCCCCGCGCCAGGGTCAGGAAGATGGTGAACAGCAGCCCCACCCAGGCCAGGGCCCCCAGGGGCAGGCCCAGGCCGAAGAGGGCAAGCTGCTGGATGTGGTAGAGGTAGGCGGGCGTCCCGATGTACTGCTGGGTGTAAGGGTAGTCACGGATCCGCCGCACCATCTCGCTCTGCTCTTTGGTGTCGCCGAAGAAGCGGCCCCAGTCCAGGAAGGCGTAGGGCTGGGTGATGAACAGCACAATGCCGCATACCGCCAGCATGAGCCCCAGCCCCAGGGCGGCCCGCTTCAGCCGAGCGGGCGCGGGCCACTGGAGCCGCAGCCGCTCCCCCTCTGGCGAGAAGGCGTACAGGAGAAAGGCCAGACCCACCGGCAGGAACATGGGTGCCGCGCTGACCTTGGACGCCAGGGCCAACCCCAGAAACACCCCAGCCAGCGCAGAAGCCCACAGGCTGCCCCGTTGCATGACCCCCATCAGAGGCAAGAAGGTGAGGACGACGAACAGGGACAGGAATGTGTCGAAGGCGGCGAAGTGGCTGAGCTGGATGTGCAGCACGGCCAGTGTCGTGAGGGCCGCAGCCAGGAGGGCGGTGCGCCCGCAGTAGATACGTCTCCCCAGGAGGTAGACGCCGAGAACGGTGAAGACATCCGCCAGGGCTGAAAGGCCGCGGGCGGGGATACGCAGCCCGCTCAGGTCGAACTTGTGCCAGGGTTCCAGCAGGAGCTGGACGCTCTTGAGCAGATAGAGAGGGAAGCTGCCGTAGGGGAACCATCGAGGGTTCCAGGGGCTCTTGTCTGCGTCCAGCAGGACCCCCAGGTTGCTGGCCGAAGGTGCCCTCATGTCGAAGGTGCGCATGAGGATGGCCCGCTCGTCGGGATGGAAGAGGTAGCCCTGGTCCCAGTTGATTCCGTACAGGCGCAGGCCCAGGGCAAGGACAAGCAGCAGGACGGGGGCTGCCGCCAGGGCAAGGGAGCGGATTCGCGTCAGGGCGCCTGGCCTGGCGCGAGGAAGGCTGCTAACCGCAGGCTGCTCCATAGTGAGGCTATTGTAGCAACGCGCCTTGCCTTGGGCAACCTGAGCTCGCCCCAGGCGGTCTTGCCTGCCCCACGAAAGGGTAACCCCACGTGTGGCCCTGTGTCTTCTTGGGTGCAATGGTGTGCTGCTGGTCGGCGATGCTTGCTCGCAGGCAACGGCCTCGACCATCTGCGCCGCATGGTGTATGATAGGCTCACAGTTTGGCGGAGCAGTCCGGAGACAATGCTGCATCATCGTGCGCAGGAGGGGGAGATGGCGCAGGAGCAACAGGCCCAGCGGGGGCCGGTCCCGGTCTTGGTCTGGTACGACTACATTTGACCCTGGTGCTATGTCGGGCTGGAGCGCCTCGACAAGTTGCAGCAGGAGTACAACGTTGACATCAGGCCCAGGGCCTTCCGCCTGAGGCCGGACATCCCACCGGAGGGCATCGCGCGGCAGCCGCGCCCTGGGGAGAGCCCTGACGGGCTTCTCAACGAGCCGTTGCGCTCCTATGCCAAGGAAGCAGGTCTGGTCATGCGACGGCCCTCCCGCACCCCCAATACCCTGCCTTCCCTGGAGGCGACCGAATACGCCTACCAGCAGGGCCGCTTCGACGCCTTCCACCACGCTGCCTACCGGGCCTTCTGGGAGTTGGACAAGGACATCAGCGACATGGGGGTGCTCAGGGGACTGGCCGAGGAGTCGGGGCTGGACCCCGATGGCCTGGAGAAGGCCTTGAGGGAGGAGCAGTGCCGCCCAGCGGTGCAGGAGCAGTATGAGCACGCCTTGAGCGTCGGCGTGAACGGTATCCCCTCCTTCCTTGTTGGGCGGCTGTTCTTCAGCGGGGCAGAGCCCTACGACCTGTTCCGGCGGGTCATCCAGCGGGTCCTGGCAGGCCAGGGCACGTAGGGTTCTTCTTGTGGGGACTGGTAGGGGGAGCCCTTTCTCGCAAGAGAGGGCTCCCCAGGGCGCCTCTCCTACGAAGCGTTACTCTTGACTGGAGGCCGGGCCAGAAGGACCAGCACCGTCCCGGCCAGGGCCAGGGCTCCAAAGGCGGCGAAGGCGATGAAGTAGCTGCCGGTGGTGTCGTACACCACTCCTCCCAGCAGAACGCCCCCCGCCTGGCCTACGGCGCTGAAGGGGGCTGTGATGCCCCGGATAACCCCCAGTGAGCGTCGTCCGAAGTAGTCTGCAAAGGCCACGGGCAGCAGTGTGGCCAGCCCGCCCAGGGCAAGACCAAAGACCGCGGCAGAGAGGAAAGCCTGGGGTGCGCTGCCCACCGAGATGAGCAGCCCGGTCATGCCCGCCAAGGCAAAGGCCGGGAGCGCCAGACAGTAGCGGATGTTCACGCGCTCTGCCAGGAATCCAAACAGGAGGCTTCCTGGCGTGTTGGCGAAGGCAAAGGTGCTGACGGCGGCGGCAGCCAACGTGGGGCTCAACCCCTTCTCCTGGAAGTAGGGCGCCTGGTGCAGGCTTACCCCTGCCTGGACCATGAAGAGCATGCCGCCGGCCAAGGCCAGGAGCCAGAGGGCGGGGGCGCGCACCGCTTCCCTGAGGGTCCACTCCTGCTCTTCCAGCTCCCCGGCCGTGTGGCGGGACAGCCGGCTTCTCTGGGAGCGCGGTGGCTCCGGGCCACCTGGTCTTCCGTCGGGGCGCAGGCCCACATCCTCGGGCCGGCGGATGAGGAGGACCGCGCATGGGAGCACGGCGGTGCCCCACACGATGAGGCCCAGGGCGAACCATGCGGTGCGCCAGCCCCAGCCGTTGATGAAGAGCTGAGCCGCCAGAGGGAAGACGGTGATACCCGCCGAGTGGCATGTCGTGACAATGGCGGTGGCTCGCGCCCTCCGCCGGACGAACCAGTTCGCCACGGCGGTGGTGGTGGCAATCTGGATGGGGCCCGCGAAGAGCATTCGACCCGCCCCGTAGGCGGCGTAGAAGCCCACAGGCCCGGCCACCAGGGACAGGCCGATGGCCCCTGCCCCCACAATGATGGCGCTGAGGGTCAGGACAGCACGTGACCCGTGGCGGTCCACGATGGTCCCGGCTGCCGGGGACACCGCTGCTCCCAGAAGCCCGCCCACGCTAGCTGCCCCCGAGAACAGGGTGCGGGACCACCCGAACTCGTCATGCATGGGCTTGGTGAACACGCTCAGGGTGGCCACGGCCACCGGGTTGCGCGCGAAGGAGGCAGCCCCTGCCGCTGCCACGATGAACCAGCCGTAGAAGATGCCGGTTCTGGAGGCCAGGCGCAGGGCCGCCTGCTGCATCAGCACCCCCTCGCAGGGTTAGGCCCCATTATAAACACACAGGGGGCGACTCACACCCCGGCTCTGCGCCGTGCTCCAGACTACGGCCCCGCTGTCTGCCCCAACCTGCTGCTCAGCTACCATCCGCCGCCAACGGGTTTCCCATGGAAAACCTACGGCGATGCTTTCTCGTAGTATCTCGCGGTGATGGCCACAGGTTTGCCTCGTGCGAACCGCAACTCTCCAGAGAGTCGGCAGAGGGGGGATCGAATCGTGAAGAACCTGGGTGCTCTCGCAGCCTTGTCCATGGCGGTCGTCGCATTCCTGATAGTTGCGGCCGGTGGCGGAAAGGAGAAGCCGGGAGCAGCCTCACCAGACTTCTAGAAAACCCCGGCTTCCACCTGGCCTGGCGTGTTGCCCAGCAGACTGTGTGGCGCCTGGCCTGCTGGCTACTTCCTGCGCACCGGGTACCGGATCAGGGTCTTCTGCACCTTCGCCCTTGGCGAGGTGAGGTACTCCTCCTCGTGGTCGCCCGCAATCTCATATCCGCTCTCGGCAATGAATCTGTGAAGGCGTTCTACTGCGGGCATCTCTGTCTCATAGGGCCCGATGTGGAGGACCTGGGCGGCCGTGCCGTACTCCCACACCTCAATCTTGACCTCAACGCCCGGGTCCTTCTGGGGGAGCGCAGTGGTGTCATCAGGTATCGGCAGCCCCCAGATCCCAATCCAATCGTTCTTGGGTGCGAGGTGGGCATTGGGCCACCGAGCACGCAGGCCACTTACCTTGAAGTCGCCCCCCTTTTTCTTGAGGTCAAACCTCAGCGTGTAGACCGAGCCGTAGAGATGTGGAAGGGCCTGGGGTGCCACCGTGGTGGGGTCGCCTTTGGTGTAGATGACTGCCATCTTCTGTGTCGGCATCTCCACGAGATGGGGGCCTTTCTTCGAGGCTGCTCTGGCTGGCGCCATTGCCGTGGCCTCCTTCCGGTGTAGCGTGTGTACCCCGGCCTCAAGCGTCTGAAAGGGGGGCCGCCCTGCTGGCGTGCCTGCGAGGCATTGCGCATTCCCTCAGCTCCAGTGCCCTGGCAGGGGACGGTTGCCGTCCAGCCCCGAGCTGAGCTGTACAAGGCGGCGGGTGCGTCATCGCTCGCCGCGGTCGGGCTGGTCGCCGATGACACCGTCTCGCTCCAGGGCGGTGACCTCCTCTCCCGTCAGGTTCAGGAGGTTGCCGAGGAGGAAGGCGTTGTCCTCTCCCAGGGTAGGTGCTGGCTTGTGGATGGAACCCGGGGTGTGGGAGAGCCGCGCAGGGATGCCGGTGTAGGGATGGTATCCCACGTACCGGCGGTCCATCCAGACGAAGCTGTGCCGGGCCTGGATCTGGGGGTCGTTCAGAACCTCGGCGTTGGAGTTGACGGTCGCCGCAGCCACACCCGCGCGCTGGAGATGCTCCGCCAGCTCCCTTCTGTCCCATTCGACCGTCCAGGCGCACAGCAAGGGGTCCAGGTCGTCCTGGTGGTGCCAGCGACTCAATCCATCGGCGAAGCGGGCGTCGGCTATCACCTCTGGGTGGCCAAGGGTTGTGCAGAGGGCGCGCCATTCCTCATCTGACGCCACGGCGATGGCGATCCAGACATCCTCGCCCCTGCATGGGTAGACGCCGTGGGGAGCCATCCACGGGTGGCGGTTGCCAGGGCGCTCCTGGACCCGGCCGTTCAGCGCGTAGTCCAGCAGGGCCTGGGAGACATGGTGCACGACCATCTCCTGGTCGCTCAGCTCGATGTGCTGCCCCCTGCCGGTGCGCCACCGGTGCACCAGGGCCATGAGCACGGCGATGGCACCCCCGATGCCGCTGACCGGGTCGCCGTAGGCGTTGGACTGGAGGGTGGGGGGGCCGTCGGAGTAGCCCGTGAGCCCCGTGAGCCCAGACAACGCTTCGACTGTGTTGCCATACCCGGCGTAGTTGCGCCACGGGCCGGAGTTCCCGAAGGCAGGCATGGAGATCGTGACCAGGGTCGGGTTGATGGCGCGTATGGCGTCGTAGGTCAGGCCGAGGTTGGGCATCACGCGTGGGGTGAAGTTCTCCACCAGCACGTCGGAGATGGCGATGAGGCGCTTGAGGAGCGCCATACCGCGGGGGTCCTGCAGGTCCACGGTGCACCCGTACTTGTTGCGGTTGACGCTATTGAAGGTCGCGAGTTTCTCGTACGGGCGGTCTTCGGGGCCCTTGCCAATGTCGCCTCCGCGCCACCAGTCGAGATGGCGGGTGGACTCGATCTTGACGATCTCCGCGCCGAAGTCGGCCAGGAGCATCGCGGCCAGTGGCCCCGCCCACCCCATGGAAAGGTCAACCACGCGCACGCCACGCAGAATCATCGTATCCCCGCCTTGCGGGCTTTCGTATTTGCGGAAACCATAGCAGTTCGTCAACCCCCGCCCCCAGTGTGGTGTCCCCGAAAAACGCTGGCAGATGTCATTCTGAGTCCCGACCCGTCGGGACGAAGAATCTGGGGCGGTGGCCCCCACCCCACCAGATGCTTCACTTCGTTCAGCATGACAACTCGCCGCTGCGGATTAATTTAGCG
>JACQUN010000008.1 GCA_016210285.1 Chloroflexota bacterium | reverse complement strand
GCCCAACAGTCGCTGCATTTATTCAACGAACTAACAACTCAGGACACTAGCCCCGTCCCAGCCTTTGCAGAACCCCCCGCACCTCCTCCTGAAGCCCTATTTCACGAAGGGGCAGGCCAGCAAGGGCGGTCCGCGCCCGGGCCGCGGCGTCGGGGCTGGCCGCCAGGTAGCGCTGCCCGGCCTGGGAGGAGAGGAAGCCCAGGACCTCTCGGGCCATCGCCTCCGACCCCTCCCGCCAGTGCTCTTCCCCCAGGGGCTTGAACCCCTGAAGCTTTCGGGGGCCCTCGGTCCACCCCTCGGAGATATACCAGTCCTTGAACCCCGCTGTGCAGCCCGCGTTGAACATGGCAGCGCCCAGGGGTGTCAGCACGGGTGGCGCCCCCTGGTTCAGCGCCTGCATGGTCTCGGCTCGCTGGGGAGACTCGTACTCGCACATCAGGTGCCCACCGGGGGGAAGGAGCGCCACCAGGAGGCGGAAGATCTCTGTTTCGTCCACTGCCACGGCCTGGCCGTCGGGGGACCGCGCTTCTGTTGCCAGGGCCATCACCTCCACCCAGTTGGTGGCCGGGTAGCGGCCCCGGTGGTGCAGGCCGGTCAGGATGGGGTCCTGGCTGAACCCCTGCTCTGGGTCCAGGAGGTAGGCCTGGAAGTAGTGCGCGCCCACCCGGTTGGTGGGGCCGAGGAGCACAGCAAGGGTTGATTGGCCCAGGGATGCCCCGTGGAGCCGGGCAAACGGATGCTCGGCGGCCGGAGGAGCAAACCCCTGGCGCGCCAGGGCGGCCAGGCGCTGAAGATCAGCGGGATTGGTAGGTGGCTTTTCCATCACGGGACAGATGGGCGTGGGGCCTCAGCCCGCCCCATCGCTAGTGAAGCCGCCGAACTGCGGGCTGGAAAAAGAGCATCCACAGGCCGTACACGGCCACCACCGCCCCAGCCGCCCCCACCGCCAGCGGCGCGCCGAAGGCCTCAGCAGCAAAGGCGATGGGCATGGATCCCAGGGGCTGAAAGCCCATCTCCATCATGTAAATGGCCATCACCCGACCCCGCATGTCGTCGTCCACATGGGCCTGGAGGAGGGTGTTGTTCACCGTCATGCGCCCGGACCACCCTAGCCCGGCGGGAACAATGAGGATGAGGGACAGCAGGGAGAGGGGAGAGAAGGCGAAGGCCACGATCCCCACGCCAAACACGATGGTGGCCAGAATGAGCAGCAGGCCCTTGCGCTGGTAGTCGCCCATGGAGGCGGTGATGATGGAGCCCATGAGAGCCCCAACCCCCATGAGACTCATCAGCATCCCCAGGCCCTGGGGCCCCACGTTCAGCACGTCCTCGGAGAAGATGGGCAGCAGGAGCTGCATGGGCATGCCGAAGAGGACGGTCACGAAGGCCACCACCAGGAGGTTCCGAATGATGGGGCGCCCTCGGATGTAGGTGAAGGCCTCGCCCATGTCCTTCAGCACCGTCCGACCTGGGGGTCGGGCCACGGGGCGCGTCGGGGGCAGAAACAGGGTGATGACAAAGGCCACGGCGGTCAGGACCGCCATCAAGAAGAAGACATACTGGATACCCATTGCAGCGATAAGGAATCCGCCGATAGCCGGTGCTACCATCCGGTTGGCGTTCATCTCCGCGGCGCTGAGGGAGACCGCGTTGAGGAGGTGGGGGCGGGGCACCAGCTCGGCGACGATGGACTGACGAGCCGGCATCAGGAAGGCGGTGGCAAGCCCCTGGAAGGCGCCCGCTGCTACGAGGTGCCACCACTGGATGACCCCTGAGGTGACGATGAAGCCAAGGGCTATGGACATGATAGTCAGGACCGCTTGGCCATACAGGATGATATAGCGCTTTTGGATACGGTCTGCCAGGGTGCCGCCAAAGAGGGAGAGGGCCAACATGGGCACTGCGGACCCAACCCCCAGCACGCCAAGCAGGACCGCTGAGTGGGTGAGGCGGTACATGTACCACTGGCGGGCGATCATGTTCATCTGCATGCTGGAGAAGACCAGGAACATGCCCAGCCAGAAGATCCGGTAGCCCGGGTAGCGGAGGGACTCCAGCGGGCGCAGCAGGCCGCGGGACAGCGCAGGAGCCGCTGGCCCTGTGACCCCCTCTGTCTTGCGAGAATCCAGCGCGGTGGCAGTCCGTGGTCTCTTCATCCCGCACCTGGTTGCCTTACCGTATCACGAAGCTGCATACTAAACCCCTTCTGACCCCAGGTCAAGGGGGCTTCTTTCCTGCCTTCCTTTGCCACTTTGGCAGCCCTAAAAGTGGGGCCGTCGCCCCTTGTTTCGGCCTTGGTTCGCCAGGAGGCTTGTGCCTATAATTGGCCTGCTCGTGTGCCCCGGAGCCTGACGCTCCAGACGCCAGGCGGTCCTGGCCGCAGGGGGTTAAGCTCAGCGGTGCGAGGTTGCTACGCTCCACGACGGACACGTCTGACACCTGCGAGGTCCTGAGTCGAAGGGGGTTGCTTGTTCACCCATCTCCACGTCCATAGCGAGTATAGCCTGCTGGACGGCCTGAGCCGCATCCCATCCCTGGTCCGGCGATGCCGAGAGCTGGGGATGGACGCCCTGGCCCTTACCGACCACGGCTCCCTCTACGGTGCCGTGGACTTCTACTCCGAGTGCAAGGAGGTGGGGGTCAAGCCGATCATCGGCTGTGAGCTGTACGTGGCCCAGGGCAGCTACCAGAGCCGCACCCCCGCCGACAAGAGCCCCTACCATCTCACCGTCCTGGCCCAGGACAATGCGGGCTACCACAACCTGATCCAGCTCGTTACCCGCGCCAACCTGGAGGGCTTCTACTACCGGCCGCGCGTTGACAGGGAGCTCCTGGAGAAGCACGCCCAGGGGCTGGTTGTCCTCTCCGGGTGTCTGAACGCCCAGCTTCCCCGGCTTATCCTGGAGGAGCGCCTCGATGAGGCCAGGAAGGTTGCCGCATGGCACCGCGAGGTCTTCGGGGATGGGTACTTCCTGGAGATGCAGGACCATCCCGGTGCCCCCCATCTCCAGCAGGTCAACCGAGAACTTCTGGCGCTCAGCCGCGAGTTGGGCATCCCCGCGGTTGCCACCAATGACTCCCACTACACCTTTCAGGAAGAGTCGTCTTTGCAGGACATCCTCATCTGCATCCATACCAGCACCACCGTCAAGGACGAAAAGCGGCTGAAGATGGAGGGGGGCTCGTTCTACCTGAAGGGTCCCCAGGAGATGGCTGAGCTCTTCCGGGAGGTGCCGGAGGCGATTACCAACACCATGCGCATCGCGGAGGCCTGCAACGTTACGCTGGGTTTCGGCCAGCTCCACCTTCCTGAATACAAGACGCCCAACGGAGAGGACCCCGATGTTTTTCTCGCCCGCCTTTGCCGGGATGGCTTGGGGCAGCGGAGACCTGGCGCCCCACCAGAGTATGAGAAGCGCCTGGCCTATGAGCTGAGCGTGATTCGGCAGACCCGGTTCGCCCACTACTTCCTGGTGGTGTGGGACATCGCCGCCTTTGTGCGCCGGCAGGGCATCCTCTTCGGGATCCGGGGCAGCGCTGCTGCAAGCCTGGCCCTCTACTGCCTGGGCGTCACCGATGTGGACCCCCTGGAGTACCATCTGGTCTTCGAGCGCTTCCTGAACGTGGAGCGCAAAGAGATGCCCGACATTGACCTGGACTTCCAGGACGACCGGCGGGATGAGGTGATCCGCTACGTGGTGCAGAAGTACGGGCGGGACCACGTGGCGCAGATCATCACCTTCGGGACGATGGGGCCGAAAGCGGCCCTGCGGGACACGGGCCGAGCCCTGGGGATGCCCTACGCCGACGTGGACCGGGTGGCGCGCCTGGTGCCCTTCCGCGCCCGCTCCCTGGACGAGGCCATGACTATGACCCCCGAGCTCCAACAGCTCCACGAGGCTGACCCCATCCTTCGCAACCTGATGGACACCGGCAAGAAACTGGAAGGGGTGGTGCACCACGCCAGCACCCACGCCGCTGGGGTGGTCATCACCCGCGAACCGCTGACCGAGTACGTCCCCCTTCAGCGCCCCGTTCGGGATGAAGACAGCGACATCCCCATGACCCAGTACGCCATGGACCCCATCGCCAGGCTGGGCCTGCTGAAGATGGACTTCCTGGGCCTGACAAACCTGACGATTCTGCAGAAGGCCACAGACCTTGTGGAGCAGAACCAGGGTGTCCGGCTGGACCTCCACCAGCTCCCCCTGGACGACCGGAAGACCTTTGACCTCCTCTCATCGGGGGAGACCACCGACCTCTTCCAGCTTGAAGGGGCGGGGATGCGGCGCTACATCAAGGAGTTGAAGCCCGCCAGCCTGAACGAGATTGCCGCCATGATCGCGCTCTACCGCCCGGGACCGATGGAGCACATCCCTACGTTCATTGAGGCGAAGCACGGGCGCACTGCGGTCACCTACCCGCATCCGGCCCTCGCCG
>JACQUN010000082.1 GCA_016210285.1 Chloroflexota bacterium | reverse complement strand
CCTGGCGAAGGAAAGGGGGGCAGGGGGATGGTCGAAAAGGGTTTTTCATCACCCTGCTAATGAGGGTTGGTGAGAGCGAGCAACTCCTGGACCTTGGTTGACGGGTCTGCAGCGGTGACCAGGGCCTCGCCCACCAGGATGGCGTGCGCCCCTGCCTTTCGGACGCGCAGGACATCCTCGCGGGTGAGGATGCCGCTCTCGCTCACCGCAATTACGCCACGGGGAACCCGAGGGGCCAGGCGTTCAGTGACCCCAAGGTCGGTGTGGAAGGTTCGAAGGTCTCGGTTGTTGATTCCGATGACCTCGGCGCCTGCTCGCAGGGCGCGCTCCAACTCCTCCTCGTTGTGCACCTCCACCAGGCACTGCAGCCACAGGGTGCGGGCCAGGGCGAGCAACTCCATGAGGAGGGTCTGGGGCAGGATGGCGGCGATGAGAAGGGCAGCATCGGCGCCCCAGGCCCGGGCTTCGTAGAGCTGGTAGGGGTCAAGATGAAAGTCCTTGCGCAGCACGGGGACATTCAGCGGCCTTACAGCCGCCGCCACTGCGATCAGGTGCTCCCCCGTCCCCTGGAAATGGGAATCGGTGAGCACCGATATGGCGGCTGCCCCGCCCCCGGCGTAGGCCAGCGCCAACTCCACGGGGTCAAAGTTGGGGCGCAGCAGCCCGCGGGAGGGGGAGGCCTTCTTCACCTCGGCGATGAGGCGGACCGCGTCGCCCATCAGGGCACCGGAGAAGTTCAACGGGGACGGCATGGCGGCCACGCGCCCTTTCAGGACGGCGAGGGGCACCTGAGCTTTGCTGCGGGCTACCTCTTCGCGCTTGGCTGCCACGATACGATCAAGGATGGATGCCATGCGCCTTCGCTCCTAGCCGTCTCTGGACCGCCTCGCCCGTCAACTCGCGCAAGGCGTCCGAGGCGATCCACTTCGCAGCTCTGGAGTCGAGCTGCTGAATCGCCCTGGCATTGTCAATAGCCATCCGGTTGAGCGCCAGGTTCCGTTTCCCCATCTGACGCAGGGCCCAGTTGACCGCCTTCTTGACAAGATTGCGCTCATCTGTGGCACCCTGGGCGATGAGTGGAAGGAAGGGAGTTAGCTGCTCATCCCTCGCCTTCTTGTCATGGACTGCCAGTGCAGCTATCAGCGCAAACCCCGCTCTCTTGACGAACTCCTCTTCAGCGCTGCACCACTCGGCAGCCTTCTTGTAGGCAAAGGGCGTCTTGTCAAACAGGTTGCTGCAACACTGGTCGCACACATCCCAGGAGTCAAAGCCCCTGACCCAGCGCTCCATCTGCTCCTCTGACACCATTTTGGGGTCTGCGACCATGCTGGCCAGGATCCGGGCTTCATGAACGCCGGATGACCAGAGTTGCTGGGCCAGCCCGTGGTCCCTGCCTATCTCCTTCGCCAGGGCGCGCAAGGCAGGGACAGGGATGCCGTAGGTGTGCCGCGTGCTGATGCCAAACCTCGCCATCCCTGCCACGTTGGCGGGATTGGCCAGGGAGCGCAGCCTGGCCATGACCTCTTCGTACTGCATACCCATGGAGTGCCTAGCCGGCCCTGCTGCTCACGTCCACCAGGGCCTGGAGCTTCTGTCGCGCCGCCCCGCTGTCTATCGCCTCCGCTGCCCGTCGGACACCGGCTGCCAGGCTCGTTGCCGCCGACGCCACCAGCAGGGCGGCAGCGGCGTTGAGCAGGACTACGTCCCTTACGGGGCCGGGCTCCCCCTGCAAAGTCCGCTCCAACAGGTTCCGGTTCTCTTGTGGTGTCCCGCCTTTCAGGGCTGACAGCGGGGCACGCGGCAACCCCACCTCCTCCGGGGCGATGGCATACGTGCGGATGGCGCCGCTGGCGACCTCCCAGACGCGGCTGGGCCCGCTAAGGGTGAGCTCGTCAGCCCCGTCCTCGCCGTGGACCACCAGGGCATGCTGGCTCCCCAGGCGCCGCAGCACGTGGGCCAGCTTGTCGCCCAGGGCTGCCGCGGCGACGCCCAGGACCTGAGCCTGGGCGCGGGCCGGGTTGGTAAGAGGCCCCAGGATGTTGAAGACGGTGCGGATGCCGATCTCCCGCCGGGGTCCCGCAGCGTACTTCATGGCAGGATGGAACACGGGAGCGAACATGAACCCGATGCCCACCTCCTGGATGCACCGCTTGACCCCCTCTGTCCCCAGGTCAATCTTGACACCGCACGCCTCCAGAAGGTCGGCGCTGCCACACTGCCCCGACATGGCCCTGTTCCCGTGCTTTGCCACCCGCAGCCCTGCCCCGCCCACCACCAGGGCAGCAGCAGTGGAGATGTTGAAGGTGCCCTTGCCATCGCCGCCGGTGCCGCAGGTATCCACCAGGGGGCCTTCCACCTCCACCCGCAGGGCCTTCTCCCGCATCACCTGCGCCATCCCCGCGATCTCCTCCGCGGTCTCGCCCTGAATGCGCAGAGCGGTCACGAAGGCCGCAATCTGGGCGGGCGTGGCCTGGCCCGACATGATCTCTTCCATGGCAGCCGCCGCCTCACCCATGGTGAGGTGACGACCGGAGACCAGGGCTTCAATGGCTTCACGAATCAAGTGGCTCCTCCTGTATCACCTGGCTACTTGACCCAATATGCAAAGCAAGGAGATGTCATTCTGATGAGCCCGTTCGTTTCACTCAGGGTAAACTCCGCGACGAGGAGTCTGGGGAGACGAGGGTTCTTCCCGCCACTCAAACGCTTCGGCCGCTGCCGTCGGCCTCAGGGTGACAGCCGAAAACTTGCATTCGGGAATACGAGCGATTTGTTACTGTCCCTTCCGCTCGGCCACAAGCTGGTGCACCCACGCCGGGAACCTGGCCTCCGGAATGCAATCGCCGGGAAGATACGGCTTCAGGTCCAGGACGGGGGTGCCGTCCAGGGCGTCCAGTCCGCGCACCCGCAGGACGTTCCCCCTGCGCTCCAGGAGCGGCACCACGGTGATGCCGATGGGGTTCGGCCGTGTCGGGGAGCGGGTGGCAAACCTTCCCACCAACGGCAGGTCCTCCCGGCCCTGGGGGTGGGTCCTGGGGCTGCCCCCAC
This sequence comes from Chloroflexota bacterium, assembly GCA_016210285.1. The sequence continues at coordinate 3,879 of JACQUN010000082.1, read as the reverse complement.
GCTCGGCCCTGTCGAGCCAGAAGATGACAAGAACGTGTGAGAACTCCTCCAGCCCGCTCAGGGCCTCGATGTACTCTGGCTGGACGCGGATGTCCGAGACCACGTTGTCAAAGTCCCACTGCCCCCGCTCGGTGACGGTGTTGTGCACCACGGCGATGGGGGTCATGGTGATGGGCGACGCCATAGCCTCATCCCATCACCATGCAGGTGAGGGTGTTGCGGACCCCCGGGATGGGCCGGATCTCCTGGCGCAGGATGCTGGTGACCCTGTCCAGCTCCTGTGCCTCGATGACCACGACGATGTCGTATGGCCCCAGGACCTCATGGACCTCTTTGAGCTTTGGGTTCTGCCGCAGCGCGGCCATCACGTCCCTGGTTTTCGCCGTGTCCACGGTGAGGAGCACAAAGGCTTTTACAGCCATCGGTCGTTCCCTCCGGCGTCAAGCTCAGGAGACAGGCGGGCAACCAGGAGGCGCAGGTGCGCGCTCATCCCTCGCCGCCACGGTCCGCTGGGTCGCCTCCACACTCCGCGCACCGCAGGTCAGCGTTGCTGTCCAGAAGCAGGAACAGTCCCAGCGCCATGGGAATGCGCGTGCCGCACCGGGGGCAGTGGTACGCCACCTCCTCCCTGGCCTCATGCACCTCCAGCCCCAGGTCGGCATACCAGAGGAGCAACTCTTCCAGCGGCCGGTCCGCCAGGGCGCGGCAACTCTCTTGGTGGACCCTGGCCAGGGTCTTCATGTCCATTCTCCCTCACCTCCCGCCAGCGACCGGGGTCCGTAGCGCCAGGAAGTTCCCCAGAAGGCTTTTCCCCACCCTGGTCATGATGGATTCCGGGTGGAACTGGACCCCCTCAACGGGGTACTCCTTGTGCCGTAACCCCATGATGAGCCCTCGCTCTGTCCAGGCAGTAACCTCCAGACAGTCGGGGAGTCCTTCCCTGAAGACGACCAGGGAGTGGTAGCGGATGGCCTCGAAGGGGTTGGGAAGCCCCCGCAGGGTGCCCTGGCCGGTGTGGTGAATACGCGACGTCTTCCCATGCATGATCTCCCCAGCCTGCCCTACCCTGCCCCCGAAGGCGTCGCCGATGCACTGGTGGCCCAGGCAGACCCCCAGGATGGGCAGCCGCGGCCCAAAGTGGCGGATGACGCCGGTGGAGATGCCGGCCTCCCTCGGCGTGCCAGGACCGGGCGAGATGACGATGCGCTCCGGCCCCAGCGCCTCGATCTCCGCCAGGGTCGCCTTGTCGTTCCGCACGACGTGAACCCGCTCCCCCAGCTCGCTGAGGTACTGGTAAAGATTGTAGGTGAAGCTATCGTAGTTGTCTATCAGGACTATCATGCGCCCTCACCCCCCTCCATCGCCCTCCGCCTGCTGGATGGCCCGCAGCAGGGCGCGGGCCTTGTGCAGGGTCTCCTGGTACTCCCCCTCCGGCGTGCTGTCATAGACGATGCCGCCTCCGGCCTGCACGTAGGCCACCCCGTCCTTCAGCACGATGGTGCGGATGGTGATGGCGGTGTCCATGTTGCCGGAGAAGCTGAAGTAGCCCACTGCGCCCGCGTAGGGGCCGCGCAGCTCCGGCTCCTGCTCCGCGATGATCTCCATGGCCCGAATCTTCGGGGCGCCGGAGACGGTGCCGGCCGGGAAACAGGCCCGCAGGGCGTCATAGGCGGTGAGGTCAGGGCGGAGTTTGCCCGTGACGTGGGAGACCAGGTGCATCACGTGGGAGTAGCGCTCCACGTCCATAAGCTGGGTCACCTGGACGGTGCCCGGCTGGCTCACCCGCCCGATGTCGTTCCTGCCCAGGTCCACCAGCATGATGTGCTCTGCCCGCTCCTTCTCGTCGTGCCGGAGCTCCTCCTCCAGGGCAGCATCCTGCTCCGGCGTTGCCCCCCTGGGCCGCGTGCCAGCGATGGGGTGCGTGGCAACGGCACCATCCTCGACCCGCACCAGCAGCTCCGGCGAAGCACCGACGATATGGAAGTCGTCCAGGACCAGGTAGTACATGTAGGGCGAGGGGTTGATGGCACGCAGGGCCCGGTAGATGTCGAAGGGGTGGGCGGCTGTAGGCTTGGCCAGGCGCTGCGAGATGACCACCTGGATCACGTCCCCCTCTACGATGTACTCCTTGGCCCGCTGGACCATCGCCAGGTAGCGGTCCCGCGAGACGTTGGATGCGAACCCAGGGCCTTCGCCAGGGGGCGAGGCAGGCTGTAGCCGCCGGGGCGCGGGAGGTCGCAGTGGACGGCCCAGGCGCTTCACCAGGCGCTCAATGCGCTGGACTGCCCTGGCATAGCCCTTCTCGACGTCTCCGTCCAGGTGGAGGTGGCTGACCACCTTGATGACGTGCTTCAGGTGATCAAAGACCAGGAGGGTGTCCGTGACCAGGAAGATGGCCTCCGGCAAGCCCAGGGAGTCCGAGGCCGCAGGGGGCACCCGAGGCTCAAAGTAGCGCACGGCTTCATAGGCCAGGTAGCCCACAGCGCCGCCGTGGAACCGGGGCAGGCCGGAGACGGGCACCAGGCGGAAGCGGGATAGCTCCCGCTCCACCGGCGCCAGGGGGTCCACGGCGCCACCCGGGTAGCCCAGGCCTGTCTTGATGACCCGGGAAGGCTCGGTGCCGATGAAGCTATAGCGGGCCAGACGCTCGCCTCCCTCCACGCTCTCCAGCAGGAAAGAGTAGGGTGGCCGCGCCACCTTCAGGTAGGCGGAGACCGGGGTCTCCAGGTCGGCCTGTATCTCCCGGTAGACCGGCACCAGGTTCCCCTGGCCCGCCAGCCGCTTGACCTCTTCAAGGGATGGGTAGTAGAAGGTCATCCTCGGTAAACCTCACGCCTGTGCTTGATGCGATAGACCCTAATGAGCTTTGCATTGTCGTCTATGGTGTAAAGGATGCGATAGTCACTGACCCGAAGCCGCCAGCCCTCGCTTGCCTTCCCTTTCAATTGCAAGGCACCTCTTGGCCGGGGTTCTAAGGCAAGGGCTTGTAAGACCTTATCAACCCTTCTCAAGACAGAGCTTGGCAGGTCCCCAAGCTCTCCCTGGGCCCTCCTCGACACAAAGACCTTGTAGCTCACAAGCGTCCGACTCTTCTCAACTCCTCCCGGACCTCGGTATAGTCCGCGAAACCCTGCGCTGTCCTCACCGCTTCGTCCAACTCCAGGGCATCCTCAAGCTCTTCAAGGCGTCGCAGCAGTCTTCGGTACTCGCCTATGCTCAAGACCACCCCTCGTCTCCGCCCCTTTTCATCCACGATGTACTTCGTTGTCACGCTCGCCACCTCCATCACCTCCCGCGCTGCATCGTTATGCACACTGCCGGAGCTTTCCCTTATGATGCGCGGCTGAGGTCACAGCCTTGGAATCGCCTTCAGCGCCTTCTGCACCTCTTCCCGTGGGTAGGCGTAGTCCTGGAGCCGCCCGGACAGGTACTCGTCGTAGGCCCCCATGTCGAAGTGGCCGTGCCCGCAGAGGTTGAAGAGGATGACCTTCTTCTCTCCCGTCTGCTTGCATTTCAGCGCCTCATCAATGGTCACCTTGATAGCATGGGAAGGCTCCGGCGCCGGGATGATCCCCTCGGTCTTGGCGAACTCTACCGCGGCCTGGAATACCTCCGTCTGGTGCACCGCCCTCGCCTCCATGATTCCCTCGCTGCACAGCAGGCTGATGAGGGGGGCCATGCCGTGATAGCGAAGGCCACCGGCGTGAATCCGGGGCGGGACAAAGGTGTGCCCCAGGGTGTACATCTTGATAAGCGGCGTCAGCTCCGCGGTGTCGCCGAAGTCGTAGGTGTACTGGCCGCGTGTGATGCTTGGCGCGGCCTCCGGCTCCACGGCAATGAAGCGGATGTTCTTTCCCGCCAGCTTGTCCTTGATGAATG
>JACQUN010000060.1 GCA_016210285.1 Chloroflexota bacterium | reverse complement strand
TTATCACCCTGCACCAGGCCAAGGGGCTGGAGTTCCCCGTGGTCTTCATGGTGGGGATGGAGGAGGGGCTGCTGCCTCATGCTCGCTCCCGCGATGACCCGGCCCAGATGGAGGAGGAGCGGCGCCTCTGCTACGTGGGGATGACCCGTGCCCAGGAGCGCCTGTACCTGGTGCGGGCCTTCCGCCGCCATGTCATGGGCGGCAACGCCCCCGGGGCTCCCTCCCGCTTCCTGCGGGATATCCCCCCCGACCTGATCGCATCCCCGACGGCGATGTCTCCGGCACAGGCCCCCGTAGAGCGTCTCGCGGATGGGGCCAGACTTTCTGTATCCCTCCCAGCCAAGCCACTCCTCAGGGCGGGAGACCGGGTGCGCCATGCCGTGTTCGGCGAAGGGGTGGTGGTGAGCTGTGTGGCCTCTGGCCATGACCATGAGGTCACGGTGGCCTTCAACAGTGGGGGGGTCAAGCGCCTCCTGTACTCCTATGCGCCTCTGGAGAAAGTAGGACAGACAGCCCGCTAGAGGGCTGCCTGGAGCAGCTTCTCCAGTCCCGCCCCCAGGAGGGCGCCGAAGGGGAAGGTCAGCACCCATGCCAGCACGATGCGCCGCGCCACGCCCCAGCGCACCGCTGAGAGGCGCCGGGTGGCCCCCTGGCCCATGATGGTGGAGGAGATGACGTGGGTGGTGCTCAAGGGGAACCCCAGGCGGGTCGCGGTTTCAATGATACCCGCAGCGGCGCTCTCGGCAGTAAAGCCGTGGACGGGCCGCATCTGCACAATGCCCACTCCCAGGGTTCGCACAACCTTCCACCCGCCGGCATAGGTCCCAGCGGCCATCACCACCGCCGAGAGGACGATCACCCAGAAGGGGATGTAGAACTTGTCAATAGCACCGCCCACGAAAAGGGCCAGGGAGATGACCCCCATCGTCTTCTGGGCGTCGTTGGAGCCGTGGCTAAAGGCCATGGCCGCCGCCGAGAGGATCTGGAGCCGACCGAAAATGCCGCCTATTATACTGGGCCTCGCGCGGCGGAAAAGCCAGTAGAAGCCCAGCATGAGAAGGTAGCCGCCAAGGAAGCCGAAGAGGGGGGCGAAGAGAACGCCCAGCAGGACCTTACTCACCCCGCTTGCTATCAGGACGCCAAAGCCACCAGTAGCAACCCCCGCCCCAGCCACGCCGGCGATGAGGCTGTGACTGCCACTGATCGGCAAACCCGCCCGGGTGGCGAGGATCACCCACACAGCAGCCGCCGCTACTCCTGCGGCAACGGTGACAAGGGTGATGGCCTCCGGCGCGACGATGCCTTTCCCGATCACCTTGGCCACGGCGGTCCCGGTGACGGCGCCGACGAAGTTAAACGACGCCGCCATGAGCACTGCATAGAGCGGTCTCAGAACCCTGGTGGAGACAACCGTGGCGATGGCGTTGGCTGCGTCGTTGAAGCCGTTCGCAAAGTCGAAAATAACCGCAACGGCGATGACGATGACGAGTAAGGTCAGCGAGTTCTCAAACATCGGGCGATGTCGAGGCCCCTCCCAATTCCAGACTGGCCGTGATCAAGGAAGGCGTGTCCATGTTCCAGGTGCTACATGTGCTTCAGGACGATCCCTTCCAGCACGTTGGCGGCGTCTTCGGCCCGATCGGTCGCCGCCTCGAGCTGCTGATAGACGTCGCGCCACTTGATGATGGTGATGGGGTCCATTCCATTGGAAAAGATCTCCGCCATGGCTTTGCTGACAACATGGTCGGCCTCATTCTCCAGGCGGTTGATCTCCACTGCGTGGGGCAGGATCTCCTCCAGCCGCGCGCCCCGAAAGTGGAGCTTGGAGGTGGCCTTCTCCAGCTCATCGGCGCACTTGACGATGATCTCAGCCAGCTCCCGGGACCGGGGCGTGGTGGCTTCGATCTTGTATTCCAGCATGTCGTGGGCTGCCTCATCGATGGAATCCACCACGTCGTCCAGCCGCTCCGCGAGCTGGGCCACATCCTCCCGGTCGATAGGAGTCACAAAGGTGCGGTGGAGGGCGTGCATGATGTCGTGGATAATCGTGTCGCCGAACTCCTCCAGCACCTTGATCTCGGCCACCTTCTCCGGCACATTCTCATACTGCTCCATGAGGTTCTGAAGCTTCTTGGAGACCTTCTGGATATTCACCGCACCCTGGTGGAGGAGAAAGAAGAACTTCTCCTCCCTGGGTAGGAAGTTCAGCGACCTTGGGATAAAGTGCGGTCTTGCCATAGCTCCTCCCACCTTCTTCAACGTGCTGGCTCCAAAGGAAAGCGCCCTTCCCTTTCCGGGAAGGGCGCTTTCGCATCAGTGGTGCTTTTCAAGGGAGTGCCCTGCTTTCCCCAGCTTCTTCTTTCCGGGGATACACCGCCGCAGGCCCCTTTGATGGTCTCCCGCCGCATCCAGGCGGGGCCTCGTTGCCGAATCCTCCCAGTATTCATCGTTGTGAAAAGCATAACAACTCCCGGGCGCTTTGTCAACGGCGATGGAGGGCAGCTCCACGGGTCCGCTGTACATCCCGTCTGGATGGAGTAAACTTAGGAGGAGCGGGGCGGTTTCCGCCCCCTTTTTCTGTGCACCCTGGAAGGAGCACATGGTCCGGGCCTCTCATCCGGTGCGGAGCCAGCGGAAGGTTTTCTACGGCTGGTGGATTGTTTTTGCCAGCGGGGTGTCGAACTTCTACACCTCCGGGGTCTTCTGGTACGGGTTCACCGCTTTTTTCAACCCCATTATCCATGAGTTCGGCTGGAGCCGGGCCGTCACGTCGGTAGCCTTCTCCTTGCAGCGCACAGAGACGGGGATGGCCGCACCCTTCATCGGCTTCCTGATAGACCGTTTTGGGCCCCGGCGCACCATGTTGGTGGGTGTAGCGACCATCGGACTGGGGTTCCTGGCCCTGGCGGCCACTCAGAACCTTGTCACCTTCTTCCTGGGGTTCATCATCCTCGCCCTGGGCCTGTCCCTGGGCGCCTACCTCGTGACCACGACGACCATCGGCAACTGGTTCCGACGCAAGCGCGGCCGAGCCATGGGCCTGGCTTCCATTGGTTCGGGGCTGGGGGCAGTCCTGGTGCCGGCCATCGTGTTCCTCATCGCTCATTTCGGCTGGCGCTGGGCCCTGGTAGCGGTTGGACTGGGAAGCTGGGCCCTGGGCTTCCCATGCGCCTTGGTGTTGCGGGGCGCGCCCGAAGCGTACGGGCTGACCCCCGATGGCGACGACCCCCGTGTGGCTGGCAACACCCCAGGGGTCGCAGCCGCAAGAAACCCTGAGACGGACGAAGTGGACGTCCCCATGCGGGCGGTGCTGCGCAGCCCTACCTTCTGGCTCCTGGCCCTGGCGCTGGGGCTGGCAGGCGCCCTCTCGTCCGGGATCTTTGTGCACCAGGGGCCGGCCCTGGAGAGCCTGGGCCTCAGCCCGAAGGGGGCCGGGATTGCGGTGATGCTGGTGGGTTTCGCGAGCCTGGCGGGGCGGTGGCTGGGTGGTGTCCTCGCCGACACCATTGATCAGCGCCTGGTGGTAGCTGGCAGCTCCGCCATGCAGGTGCTGGGTGGTGTGGCCCTCGCCCTGGGGGGGAACCTGTGGATGGTTGTCGCCTATGTGGTTCTCTTCAGCCTCGGTTTCGGGGCGAGCGTTCCGTCGAGGACAGCCATCCTGGCGGAGTATTTCGGGCGACGTAGCTTTGGCTCGGTGCTGGGATGGATCACCACGATGGGGGTACTCTGGAGCGTGTTGGCCCCGGTGTTCATCGGGTGGATGGTGGACATGACCCAGAGCTACCGCTGGGCGCTCCTCGTCCTCTCGCTCATCGTGTTCCTCTCGGTGCCCCTCACCATGATCATACGACCCCCGGCCCACGCAACCGGAGGGAGCCGCCAGGGGCGGCGCCCCTAGCCTGAGGAGGTGCGGGAGGAGCGCCGGGCCAGAGCTGCGGTTCGTGGGCGCTCTCCCAGCCTGTTGGGGACGCGGAAGGCTACTGGTGTGTATCCTCTGAAGGGACCTCCCCTGCTCGAACCAGGAGGGTGCCCGCCACGGAGGAGCCCAGGACTACGTCCCTGTCTCCCACCCGGACGGTAATGGTGCCTTTGAAGGGCGCCACCTCCTGGACGGCGATCCGGGCCCCAGGCTTGAGGCCGCTCTGGGCCAGGAACTCCAGCAGGCGGGCATCCTCCTCAGGCACGCGCTCCACCACCAGCGCCTCCCCGGGGACGGCGTGGTCGAGGCGCTTCGAGAAGGGCGGGTTGAGCTCCCCTCCGTAGCCAGGGATGGGGTGGCCGAAGGGGCAGGTCTTGGGGAAGCCCAGGGCCTTGGCCATGCGCTCCTCCACGAGGGGGGAGATGGCGTGCTCAAAGCGGTGGGCCTCCTCATGGGCGTGGTGCCACTCGACGCCCAGCAGTTCCGTTAGCATCCGCTCGGCCAGGCGGTGCCTCCGCACGACGCCCTCCGCCAGCTCCCGTCCCCGGGGCGTCAGGGCAATCTCCTTGGCCTCGGAGATGCGCACCAGGTTCTGCCGGGTCAAGCGCTTCAGCATCCCCACCACCGTGGCAGCGGAGACATCCAGGACGTCCGCCAGGCGCGAGGGGAAGACCCGCTCACCCCGCTCGCCGAGCTTGTAGATAGCCTGGAGGTAGTTCTCTACCACCAGGGAGACCTCGGGCTTGGGTTCCCCCAGGAACATCTGCACCGTCGCCTTCTCCACCGGCTCCTCCCATCTCGGACATGGCAGCACCCACTCGTGGGGCCCTCTCCTGCGGGACCGAAGGGGCGTTGACAGCCTCACTTCTGGTTTTAGGATGCACACACCTTGAGGCTTTGTGTTTTGGGGGCTGAGCGCGGTTGTTGATGTGCACCCAGCAGTGTCCAGGGAGAGGGTGTGCCCATGGATTCGCCACATACTCATTATACGGAGGGCCTCAGGTCCGCGCAAGAACAGAGATGCGGATGCTTTCCACGTGCTGCACCTGGATGTTAGTGCAGCCTAATTCTAGCGTTAGCATTGACAAATCTTTCAGCTTAGTCTATAATTTACCCGACGTGTGAAATCCTGAACGGGGAGGCCCCGATGCCACTGCCTCAACTTCTCCTGTTGGGCGCCATTGCGGGCTACACCATCTTCCTCGGTCTTCCTCTTGGCAGGATCCAGCGGGTCTCCCAGGGATGGAGCTGCGCCTCGTGGTGGAGTGAAGGCATGTCGTCATGTTGACACGGCACAAGCGTTGGAAATCCCAACCCGGCGCGTGAACGGTTCTTGCGGCGCAAGCTGAATTGAGGAGGTGCACCTTGGTCCGGTTGGTCTTTGTCGTCCTGGCAGTCCTCTTCGGTGGTCTCCTGCTGGGGGCCTGCCGTGCCAGCCCGGCTCCTGCGCCTAGCGCTCTCCCTACCCAGGCTGCAGCAGCCCAGGCGCCAACCCCGGAGGTAAAGGCGACCAAAGACAAGCTGGTCATCGCCATCCTCCCCACGGCCAGCCCAGAGGCTCTATCCGCAGAGTCCAAGGAGCTGGAGCGCTTTCTGGAAGCACGCACAGGAGCAGATGTTGAGATCGTGGTTCCTACCCTCTACGGGGGCGTTATTGAGGCACTCAGGTTTGGCCATGCCCACGCCGCTTTTCTGAGCGCTTGGCCCGCAGCTCTGGCGGCCAAGAACGCCGGCGCGACGGTGGCCCTGGCCGAGGTCCGGGAGGTGGTCATTGGTCAGGAGATGCAGGAGAAGCCCTTCTACTTCTCCTACTGGGTCGTCCGCAAGGATAGCCCCTACCGGACTCTCAGCGATCTGAAGGGGAAGAAGGTGGCCTTTTCCAGCCCGCTATCCACTTCGGGATACGTTTTCCCGATGGCCCGGCTGATGGAGCTGGGCCTTGTTGACCCTGCAGGAAAAGAGCCTGACCCCAAGCAGTTCTTCGGTGAGGTGCTCTTTGCTGGCGGGTACGCCCAGGCGTGGCAGGCCCTGAAGCAGGGCCAGGTAGATGTCACCATCATCGCAGGAGATGTCTCGGAGAGGCTGTACCGGGAGGTCCTGGACGGCACCCGGATCCTGGAGCAGCAGGGACCCATCCCTTCCCACGCTGTAGTATTCGGCAAGGAGTTGAGGGAGCCGCTGCGCTCCAAGCTCCAGGAGGCCCTGCTGGAACTGGGGACGCCGGAAAACCGGCCCCTGATGCGGAAGTTCATCTCCGGAATCTTCGTCCGGTTCCAGGCGACCAGCACCGAAGAGCACCTGTCTGGGCTATCTAAGGCGCTGGACCTCACCAGGCTCGCCTTCACGGAAAGTCTGCGGTAATGGGCATGACGGCACCGCAGCCTGAGGACTGCGGTGCCGTCTCCCGCTCCCTGGTGCACCATCTCACCAGGTGACTGCCCCGATTGATGGCCCTGTTGCCCAGGAGCGTACAAGGGGATACCATGCTCAGGCAGCAAAGGATACGGCCCTGTCCAGGCCCTGATGGGAAGCTACGAATGGCGGAAGTAATGGGGAGAGAGACACCCCGGGCCATTGAGGCCCAGGATGTCTGGTTTTCCTATAACCGGTCGCAACCGGTCTTGAAAGGCGTCAGCCTGCAGGTAGAGCCTGGAATCCTCTGCATGATTCTAGGGCCTAGCGGCAGCGGGAAGACCACGCTTCTCAAAGCCCTGAAGGGGCTCGTGAGACCCCAGCGAGGGTCTATCATGGTGCTAGGGGCTGAGGTCACCGGCGGGCTACGTGGCAAGGTGGGGCGGGAGCTGGGCCGCCGGGTGGCATACATCCCGCAGACCCTCGGGCTAGTGCGGAACTTGACCGTCCTCCAGAATGCCCTGGTTGGCGCCCTCGGGAGGACCAGTACCCTGGCTTCCCTGGTGCGGGTTTTCCCCACGGAGTACGTACTGCAGGCGCGGGAGGTTTTGCAGACCCTGGGCCTTGGACACAAGCTGGACGAGAAGGGCTATCACCTGAGCGGCGGCGAGCGCCAGCGAGTGGCTATCGCCCGGGCCCTGATGCAGAACCCACGGGTCATCCTGGCGGACGAGTTCGTCTCGCAACTGGACACCCCACGAGCCCTGGAGATCATGGACATCGTCCGGGGCATTGCCCGGCAGGGAGTGACCCTTGTCATCACCACCCACGAGCTAGAGCTGGTGGCCCGCTATGGGGACAAGGCGGTGTTTCTTAGCGATGGTGAGAAGGTCCACGAAGGGTCAGCATCGGCAGTCAATCTGGAGACTCTTATGAGGTGGATGAAGTGAGCCAGCGCTGGGTGCGCTCCTGGCTACCCCATGTCACTATTGCTCTCCTGGCCCTGCTGGCCATGGGGAATATGGGCCTGCTGGATGCTTCCCGATGGGGACGGGGCATCGGCAATATAGCCATCTTCTCCACTTCCCTCTTCCCGCCAAATGCAGCAGTCCTCCCCGCCCTTTCTCGGGCTATGCTAGAAACCCTTCAAATCGCTTTTGTGGGGACCTTGTTGGGTTTTGTCATGGCCCTTCCCCTGGCGCTGCCCAGCACCCGTACCCTTTTCCCGCTCTGGATAACCACCCCCCTGAAGGTCTTCCTGGGGATCGTCCGGACGGTGCCTTCCCTTCTGTGGGCCATCGTCTTCGTGGTGGCCTTTGGCCTGGGGCCTCGAGCTGGAGCTCTGGGCATCGCCTTCTACACCCTGGGATACCTTGGCAAGCTCTACTATGAGGCCTTTGAAGGGATAGACCAGGAGGTCACCGAGGCGGTACGGAGTGTCGGGTGCAACCGCCTGCAGTTGATGCGCTATGCCCTGTTGCCTGAGGCGGCTAACACTATCCTCAGCCAGCTCCTGTTCATCTTTGAGTACAATGTGCGCGCCTCATCCATCATGGGGTTCGTGGGGGCAGGCGGCATCGGCTTTTACTTGCTGGGTTACGTGCAGCTCCTTCAGTACCAGAACCTGATGATGGCCCTTCTGGTCACCCTGGTGGTGGTGATTCTTATTGACCAGGTGAGCGCGAGGGTGCGAGGGCTCGTTCTTCCCGCCCTCAGCCAACCCTCCTGAGCGAACCCTCCTCGCGCTGACCCTCTTTCCAGCGACCCCGACCTCCCCCTGGCCGGCTGAACCCTCTCGCGACTTCTGGATGACCCCTGCCAGCACCATGATCTGGCGAAGGGGCATCAGCGCAGGTAACGGTCCATCCAGAACTTCCCGTGATTGGTGAAGTCGGCCCGGTAGCCGTGGTCCAGGTCAGGATACACGATGATGGACTTCATGGCGGGAATCCTCTCGAACACGGGCATGACCGTCCGCAGGGGGTGCACCTCATCTATGATGGCACTCGCGATGAGGGTGGGGGCGACGATGGCGTCGGCGAGGTTGACCTGGTCAAAAAAGGACAGGGTGGCCAGGGCCGCAGCCCGGTCCTGAGGGTGCTCCGCCAGATAATCATGCAGCTCCACGTAGGGTCGGGCGGTGATCTCGGCCGCCACGGGGAAGTTGCAGAGCCACGGCACACCAGCGACAGCGGCGGATACCCGATGGTCCAAGGCAGCGGTGGCCAGGGCCAACCCACCCCCCTGACTCGAGCCCCAGACACCAACCCGGCTCTTGTCCACCTCCTTGCGGCTCTGCAAGAGATCTAGACCCCGAAGGCAGTCCATGTAGGCCCCTCGGTAGTAGTAGCGGTAGCGGTCAGTGACGTTATAGATCAGCCTGGTGCCACTCTCTATTTGCCATTCCTCAAGGCTCTCTCCCTGGCCCCGGGGAAAGAGGGAGAGAGTCGCATAACCGTATTGCACCAGGTGCAGGGGGAGCGGCATGATGCCACCATACCCAGGCACTTCCATGATCGCAGGCCACCCCCGAGAAGGCGGCTCACCTGCTGGCACGGCGTACCAGGCCCGGATGCGTCTGCCCTCAAAGCTGGTCATGATCACTCGGTGGATGGTTCGGCTCTTGATAGCCCCCTCCATAGTAAAGGCGTCGCTCTGCTCCACCGGCTCTACGATGGCATTCATCTCCACTTCGGCCAGGGCCGCCCGTGTCTGCTCCCAGAATCTCCTGATACCCTCTGTTGGCATGGTCTCCTCCTCCTTTCGTCACTGAAGGGCTCGGGGCGCCTATCCTCTTTCTGAAGTGCGGGGAGAGTATACATCCACGCCAGCCGCCACGATACTCCTCTTCTTTGGAAACCCGCGCCGCGTTTTTCTGTCACTGGCAGGGGGGTGAAGTCCTTGGCAAAGGAGGATTGCCCCCAGGAATTAGCGCCTTGCGGTAGCGCAGCCCGTGGCGTCCTGGCCCGTAGTAGTCCGGCAGGCGCTGGGTAAGCACGAATCCCGTCGTCTCGTAGAGGCTTCTTGCAGGGGCATTATCCTCACGGACTTCCAGGCTGAGCCAGCGGCGGCCCCGTGCCTGCGCGAGCCCCGCTGCGCATTCCAGCAGCGCCTGGGCTATCCCCTGGCCGCGGTAGCGGGCCTGCACCGCGATGTCGTACACACGAGCGATGGAGGAGCGGCCAGGCCACTCCAGGACCAGGAACCCGCGTACCTCCCCCCCCTCCTCGTCCACCAGGACGACCCCCTGGGCCTTGACGAGGAGGTAGCGGAACTGGGCACGGGAGAAGGCCTCCTCGGGCGGAAAGGAGGCCCGCTCAATGGCCAGAATTCCCTCCAGGTCGGCCAGGGTCGCCGTTCGGATCACCGGGGCCGTCCCCCGCTCACATGCCGCTCTTCGTCCCCCCGCTCCCCCCAGGGGAAGACGCGCTGCCAGAGGAGCATCAGGCTGTGGCGGTTGTGGCGTTCAGGCCCAGCTCCCGCGCCACGGGCTTCAGGGCCTGCACCACAAACTCAATATGCTGGTCCAGGTCAATCCCCAGCTCCTGCGCGCCCCTGGTGATGTCCTCCCGGCGCACGGCCCGCGCGAAGGTCTTGTCCTTCATCTTCTTGCGCACCGCCTGGGCGTTTACCTCGTCCAGGCTCTTGGACGGCCTGACCAGCGCTACGGCGATGATGAACCCCGCCAGCTCGTCCACTGCAAAGAGGGACTTCTCCATGAGGGTCTCTCGCGGGATGCCCGAGTGGTCTCCGTGGGTGAGGACCGCCCTCACCAACTCCTCGGGGACACCCCGCTCCCGAAGGATCCTGGCCCCGAACATGGGGTGGTCCTCCGGGCGGGGGCAGATACCCCAGTCAAAGTCGTGGAGCAGGCCGGCGACTCCCCACTGCTCCTCATCCTGCCCGTGCTGGCGGGCGTAGGCCCGCATGGCCGCCTCCACCGAGAGGAGGTGCTTCATCAGTGACTCGCTCTTGACGAACTCCTGCAGTAGCTTCAGGGCCTCGTCTCGCTTCATGGCTCCTCCTCGGCTCCAGCCTCAAGGCTCCAGGGCAGGCTCTTGCTCAACCCCTTCCTGTGGGGGCAGCTCCGTGTCCTCGGGTCGAAGGAGCTTGCCCTGCGCGCACTTGCGGGCGATGGTGATGAATCCCGTGTGGGCGACCATCCGGTGGACGGGGCGCACGCTGCGGGCGGTGACGTGCCAGGGCCGGAGGAGGAGCTCAAAGCTCTCCACCTGATCAAAGAGGGGGTGGCTATTCAGGGCCATCACCAGGCGATGCACCTGGAGGACCGTGGGCAGGTAGCTGAGGAGAACGCCCCCCGGGGCGAGCGCCTCCGCAGCGCCCGCCACCAGACGCCAGGGCTCAGGAAGGTCGAGGACCAGGCGGTCTACGTCCCGCTCCTGGATCCCCTGGTAGATGTCGGCGACCTTTACCGTCAGGTTTGCCGGCTCTGGAAACACCCGGTGGATGTTCTTCAGCGCCCTGGCTACTATCTCCCCCTTGATTTCGTAGGAGACCACCTGCCCTGAGCCGCCCACCGCTTGCATGAGGGCCAGGGTGAGTGCCCCGGTGCCCAGGACCGGCTCCACCACTTTGGCGCCGGGGAAGATGTCGCCATGCGTGAGAATGGCGACGATGTCCTTGGGGTAGATGATCTGCGTTGCCCGTGGGATCTCCTGGATGTACTCTGCGAGCGTGGGCTTCAGCGCCAGAACCCGCTGTCCGCCGATGGTGAGCCGACACCCATCCGTTTGGCCGATGATGGTCGTGTGAGGCAATGGCCCCATGTGGGTATGGAACACCGCCGAGGCGTCCAGCTTGAGGAGATAGCGCCGCCCCTTCCGGTCCACCAGGAGGGCCAGGTCCCCTTCCTGGAAGATGGGGCTTCGCCTCGCCACGGTCGCTCCTTGCTGGGAGTACAAAGGGTCGCTTCCACTATAGCACACCGTGGAAGCGACCCTGAACGGGTGCACGACCACCTCTGCCCTGCGCTTTTTCGGTTGGCATGGCGGCGAGGGGGTCGGACGGGGCCAGCCGTCCCCGCTAGGTGGGCAGCTTGGCCAACTCCGCCAGCAGCTCATTCGTGTCCGGTATGCCCCGCTCGTACACCTTCTTCCAGCGCATCACTCCGTCCTTGTCGATGATGAAGCAGGCGCGGAAGGCGCGGCCCTGCCCCTCATTCCAGACCCCGTATGCCTTGGCGACCTCGCCGATGGGGTGGTAGTCCGAGACGAGCGGGAAGGGAAGTCCCCCCATGGTGGCGGCGAACATGTTCAGGGCGTGGCGGGTGTCAGTGCTGATGCCCAGTACCTGGGCATTTGCCTCCTGGAACCTCCGGTAGTCGCGCCGGAGGTTGGAGAGCTCGTCCGCTCAGCCACCGGTGAAGGCGTGGACGATGAAGGCCAGGATGACGTTTTTCCCCCTAAGGCTGCTCAGGCTGATACCCTCATTGGCATTGGTTGTCTTGGCGAACTCTGGCGCAGACTGCGCGATCTCAGCGGGCACGGTCCCTCCCTCAATGCGTCAAACTCCCAGGCGCGTTCCGCCTGGGGACAGCAGCAGGATAATTGTACCTTATCAGTCGCCTTTTTCCAACAGCTACCTGCTCCCAAAGTGTGCTCGCTGGACCCTCGCCAGCCGTCCCAGGAAGGGCTTGACGAAAAGTCGCGTTTCGGCTACGCTGAGGCTATCTGAGGTTTGGGATTCGAGGAATGCGCATCTTCTTTGACGTGGACCTGACGCTCCTTTACTCGGTAGGGAACAGTTGGGCGTTGCGCCCAGGAGTCCGGGAGGTCTTCTCCCGCGTGAGGGCTCTGGGCCACACCATCTACCTCTGGTCTGCTACCGGAAAGCCCCACGCTGAACGCCTTGTGAGGACGTATGGGCTGGAGGCCTGGGTGGAGGAGTGCCTGGACAAGGATAGCGACTGCCCTGTCAAGCCGGACATGATTGTGGATGACGATCGCTACCTGGTGGAGAAGTACTCCGGCGTCTGGGTGAAGCCCTACCGAGACCCTGACCCCAGCGACCGGGAGCTGTTTCGAGTGCTGGAGGCGCTGGACGGGAAGGGCCCGGAGTCCCCCAATGGCACCGGCTAGTCCTCTCCGCAGCCCCTCGTGGCTGTCGCTGGTTCTGCGATAGCTTGGCCCCTTATCCTCCAAGGGGCTTGCCTTCCCTCGGCCCCCACGGCCACAGCTCCTGCGGGTCGAAGGCCAGGTGCGGGTAGCGCCCCTCCAGGAGCGGGGTGTACTCCTGGGTGAGCAAAGGCACCGGGAGTGTGTCGCTGCGCCCTAGCAACTCTTGGTGCAGTGGGTTCTCGGGGTGGAAGCCGTTGAGCCGCGCGACATCAACCCTTTTCCCCTGGGCCAGCACCTTGAATCTCCCCAGTCCCTCGGGGCGCACCAGCTCCTCCATGCCCATGCGGTTCGACAGGTACTCCCGCTGGGGCAGGCGCTTCTGGGCCAGTCCTTTCAGGAAGGCCTCAAAGCCCAGGTTCAGGAGAAACTCTCGCTGGGTAGTGTAACCAAGGCACTCCAGGCCGCAGCGGGCGCCCAGCTCCATCGGGGCGGAGAAGTCCACGTGGGCGGTGATGTCCTGCTGGCCGACGCGCACGTAGGGGTTGCCGCTGAGCGTATGCTTGTAGTAGCAGCGTAGGGTCCCCCCAGTCCGGGCCGCAGAGTAGAGCTCAGGGGCCAGGGCCCCATAGTCAATGGTCAGGACGAAGCCCCGCTCCAGGGCAGCCGCTACCTCCTGCATCCACGGGTCAAGCGCCAGGTTCACCTCCCCCTGGAACCCGTCAGGGAGGGTAAAGCCAGGGCCGTGCAGGTAGGCTTCCAGGGTTGGCGTTGAGGGCTCCGCCAAGGTCTCCACGAAGCGGTCCCCCTGCAGGGTGACGAACACCTCCAGGATGCGGCCTCCCTGGACCTTGAATCGGTGCACTGGGAACGAGTCCAGGAGCTCGTTGGTGAGAACGCAGCCCACGACTCCTCGCAGCGGGATACCTTGGGCTACGAGGCGGCTTGCCGGTGGGCGGCTGGGCCAGGCCAGGTCAGGGGACACGGGGTAGCGGTCCAGGGCCACATAGCGGAGGGCGTGGGAGAAGTCCGGGGCCAGGTGCTGGCTGTACTCCACGATGGCCTGAGCTAGCAGGCCGTTCCCTGCCCCTGGCTCCACGGCGGTGAAGGTCGGTGGACTGCCCAGCAACCTCCACATCTGCTCCAGTTGAAGGGAGAGGAGCGCACCAAAGACGGGGTGCGCCAGGGGGCTGGTGAAGTAGTCCCCGTGGGCGCCAATCCCCTCTGGGGAGGAGTAGTAGCCACCACGGGGAGAAAAGAGGGCCAGTTCCATAAAGCGGGCAAAGCTGATGCGCCTTTCCTGCTGGATGAGAGCCACTAGCTCCTGCTGGACATCGTCCATGGCCGTTTCCCCAGTATCACAAAGGGGCAGGTTTAGCCCTGCCCCTGAGAGGCGAAGCGTGCGAGGACGGCAATCCCTATGCCCCTGGTTCCCTATCCTCGGCGTGGGCGTGCCCAGCCCCGGCTTCCCTTTCCCAGCCCATGTTCGGGAGGGAGTTGCGGAACTCCCGCACGGCGCCGCAGAGCTTGCAGACCCCTTTGCTCGTCGGGCCGCTGGGGGTATCAATCACCCAGTAGTGGGCGCAGGTGTGTAAAACGAAGGGGGATGTCATGACGAGCTCCTCTCTGGATAGAGAAAAGCGCACTTACCATGGCGGGCGGCTCCAGCGAACTTACCACAACTATAGAGGCCGGTCCGCTGCTCCAAGGGTCAGGTGCAACTAGCCTAACACGCTGGAGGCCAGGTGTCAATCCAATTGTGTTGATGGACGGTGTTCAGGAAGAGGTGGGGGGTCCTGCTGCGGGAAGCGCTGCGAAGGGAACTGAATATCAATGCGGACAAGGACCTGAAAGTAGTCTGAACAGGCGGGAGCCGTCTCGATTTCAACTAACCATAGGACACCCTCTTGACAACTATCGTAGACTGTCTATACTGGCACGGAGACTGTCGTAGACTCTCAAGGAGGTCGGCATGACGACTAGGTCGTACGTAGACCTTCCCGATTGGCACATGGAAGCGGATGTGGTCATCGTGGGGTACGGCGGGGCTGGGGCAACCGCCGCCATCACCGCACACGATGCTGGATCCAGCGTGTTGATACTGGAGAAGCTGCCGGCGGATGTGGTGGACTCGCAGGGGAACGTCGTGGAGGTGCGGCACCACCCCAACAGCAGGATGAGCGGGGCGCTCCACCTTTGTGCGACCAATGCGGAGGACCTCTTCACGTATCAGAAGGCCAAGATTGCGGTGTTCGGGATGAGCGACGTCCCTGACGATACGCTGTGGGCGTGGGCACAGGAAGTGGCGCGCAATCACGAGTGGTTGTGGTCCCTCGGGGCCGACTACGAGACGTACTTCCTGCGGCCTAACATGAAGACGGCCACTCCCGAAGAGAAAGAGCAAGGCTTCGCACTGGCGGTCGCGCACCCTGAGTTGCCAGGCGCCGATTCAATCTATGGGATCCGCGCGTACCAGACGGGCTGGGGCTGGTTCGACCTCCTCTCCCGGAACGTGCAGAAGCGCGGTATCGAGGTTCTGTACCGCACCCCAGCCATGGAACTCGTCCAGGACCCGCGCACCAAGGAGATCCTGGGGGTACTGGCCGAGGACCACAGGGGGCGCACTCTGGCAATCA
>JACQUN010000065.1 GCA_016210285.1 Chloroflexota bacterium | reverse complement strand
GCTCAACGCCATAGACCAGCGGATGCAGGGGGAGCTGGAGGGTGCCCTGGCTGAGGCACGCCAGCAGGGAGTTGGTGCTCTGGTCCTGACCGGCGCAGGGCGGGGCTTCTGCTCCGGGGCCGATGTCTCCCAGATGCGGTCGGCCCAGGAGCCTGGGTGCGGGCCAGCGATGGAACCGCTGGATAGGCTCCGCAGGCCCACCGGCTGGTTGACGCTGCTGCTGCACTCCTTTGAGAAGCCCCTGATCGCTGCGGTGAACGGCGTGGCCGCTGGGGCTGGCCTCTCCCTGGCCCTGGCCTGCGACATTCGTATCGCCGCGGAGAGCGCCCGCTTCTCGGCCATCTTCGTGAAGCGGGCCTTGATGCCAGACTATGGGTGCACCTGGCTGCTGCCCAGGGCCGTGGGCCTCTCCAGGGCGCTGGAGATGATGTACTCGGCGCGTATGGTGGATGCCCGCCAGGCGGAGCGCATCGGCCTGGTGAGCCGCGTGGTGCCCGATGGGCATCTCCTGGCGGAGGCAAAGGCCCTGGCCGGGGAGATCGCCCAGGGCCCTCCTATCGCCCTCGAGCTGACCCGCAGGGCAACCTACCGGGGGCTTGGCTTGTCCCTGGAGGAGAGCATCGCACAGGAGGTCTACGGCAACAGCATCTGCGCCGCGACAGAGGACCACCGGGAAGGGGTGCGGGCTTTCCTGGAGAAGCGTGAGCCGGTCTTCAAGGGGCGGTAGCGCCATCGGTCGTTTGCTGCGTCCGCTCGTGGTGGGCCTGTCGAACCGCGAGCGGACCCTACGAAAGTGGGCTAGACAGCGGCGCCCTTGCGGCGGCGGTCCACCTCCCCCCTGACGAAGGCGACGATGTCCTGCGTGGAGGCGCCGGGCCCGAAGACCCCGGCCACGCCCATCTCCTTCAGCAGCGGGCGGTCCTCCTCCGGCACGATGCCCCCCAGCACCACCAGGACGTTCCCCATGCCACGCTGCTTGAGCCCCTGGATGATGGGTGGGATGAGCTCCAGGTGGGCTCCGGAGAGGATGGAGAGGCCCAGGACGTCCACGTCCTCTTGCCCCGCCGTCTCGACAATCATCTCTGGGGTCTGGCGGATGCCGGTGTAGATGACCTCCATGCCGGCGTCCCGCAGGGCGCGCGCCACGACCTTGGCCCCGCGGTCATGGCCGTCCAGGCCGGGCTTGGCTACCAGCACGCGGATGATTTCACCCTCAGCCACGGCCATCTTACCTCCTGCCTACTTCTGCACCAACTCAATGAGGACGCCCCTGGTCGCCCGCGGGTGGAGGAAGGCGATGGTCCCCGCCAAGCCTCTGCGGGGCTCCTGGTCTATCAGCTCCAGGCCCCTGGCCTTCAGGATGCCCAGCTTCTCTCGGATATTGTCCACCTCGAAGCAGATGTGGTGCAACCCCTCGCCGCGGCGCTCAATGAACCGGGCCACCCCGCCGTTGGGGTCCGTGGGCTGGATGAGCTCAAGGTGGCTGCGCCCGACGGGAATCAGGCAGGCGCGGACGCCCTGGTCGGGCAGGTCCTCGATGTTCGTGGTGCCGACGCCGAAGACCTCCTGGTAGAACCGCAGGGTCTCCTCAATGTCCTTGACCGCGATGCCGATGTGGTCAAGGTGCCGGGCGGTGCAGACCTGCCGCTGTGTTGCCATCTCGCCTCCTTAGCGTAATGCCGGTGGCCGGAACTGCTCCGGGAGGAGCGCTAGCAGTTTTCCGATTGCACCGCGGATCTCATCCAAGTTTAGGCTAATGTCCTCAGCCGTCAGCCGCGACTCGTAGAAGTTGCTGTGAAAAGACTCAGCTTTCTGGTACGCGTCAAAAAGAGAGGAGTCTTGAAACTGCTTCGCTAGGTCTTTAGCGTAGCCCCTGACCTCCCGATGTGTCCGCAGGCGCACCCCGCGATGCCAGGCGACTGCCTTTAAAGCTTCTGCAACGCTACCCCAGAGAAATTCAGACGCCTTCTCCGGTTCTCGCCGAGCAAGGAAAGAAAGGGCATTTGCTAGGTAGTGGTGAACATTTGCGACGTATTGCTGTAGCAGTCGCTCATGTTCAGTCGTCATGGCTGTCGGGAGCCTTCATACTCTACAATTTCGCCGCTACTCGCATCGATCTTTACTTTTACTACCTCTACCTTGAACGGCCCGATGTCAAACTCCACAACCCAAAGGTCACCTTCTCTGGCAGAAAGTAGCAGTTTCACGTAGATTACCTTGTGGTGTTTGGATAGGAAACGGTTCGCGATCTTTATGGCTTGCTCGGCTGTTTGGACAGGAGGCATGGTTATTCCCCTCCATGTAAAAGCTATCTGGCTGTGTCCTGCAAAATCTGCCGAGCGATGACTAGGCGCTGAACCTCCGACGTCCCCTCGTAGATGGTGGTGACGCGGGCGTCCCGGAAGTAGCGCTCCACGGCAGCAGGGCGGAAGTAGCCGTAGCCGCCGAGAATCTGGACCGCCCGGTCGGCGCAGAAGACCGCAGCCTCGGTGGCGAAGAGCTTGGCGATGGACGCCTGGCGAATGAATGGGAGGCCGGCGTCCTTCAGGGCACCGGCCTGGCGGGTCAGGAGCCGCGCGGCCTCCACCTGGGTTGCCATGTCCGCCAGCATGAACTGGACCGCCTGGAGGTTGGCGATGGGCCCGCCGAAGGCCTCCCGCTGCTGGGCGTAGCGCACCGCCTCCTGGTAGGCCGCCTGGGCGATGCCCACCCCCTGGGCGGCGATGGAGATGCGGCTGGCGTTCAGGATTCCCATGGCGACCTTGAACCCTTCGCCCTCGTCGCCGAGGCGGTTCTCCGCGGGCACCACCACGCCGTCAAAGAAGACCTGGGAGGTGTCTGAGGCGCGCATGCCCATCTTGCCGTGCATGGTCTGGGCGCTGAGGCCCGGCGCCCCCTTCTCCACCACCACGGCGGCGATGCCTCTGGTGCGCTTGGAGCGGTCCAGCGTGGCGAAGACCACCAAGACATCGGCCACGCTGCCGTTGGTGATGAACTGCTTGGCCCCGTCCAGGACATAGGCCCCATCCCGCTTGGTCAGGCTGCACTGGAGGGCGGCGGCGTCGCTGCCCGCGCCCGGCTCGGTGAGGCAGAACGCGCCCACCTTCTCGCCGCGGGCCATGGGAGGCACCCAGCGCCGCTTCTGGCCCTCGGTGCCGGACTGGGCGACCGCCTGGGTCGCCAGGGAGAGGTGGGCCAGGTAGGTGACGCTGGTGGCGGCGCAGGCGCGGGCCAGCTCCTCAATGGCGATGGCAAGCTGGGCGTAGGTGCCGCCGGTGCCGCCGTACTCCGGTGAGATGGTCATGCCGAAGAGGCCCAGGGAGGCCAGGCCGCGCCAGTTGTCCCACGGGAACTGCGGGTCGGCGTCCAGTTGAGCGGCGCGGGGGGCCAGCTCCCGCTCGGCGAACGCCCGCACGGTGCGCTGGAGCATCTGCTCCTCTTCGGTCAGCAGGATGGTGGTCATGGGTCACCCCCTGAGAAGAATCGTGATGATAATGGACACCCACATGGGGATGAGAACACCCAGCAGAATGCCAAGAAGCCAGTAGAACTGGGTTGTCACCCTGGTCTCCAGCGCGGTCATGCGGTTGTCCAGGCTGGTTACCCGTGTGCGGATCTCTTCCAGAATGCCTTCAACCTTTGCAGTCCTCTCTTCCAGCGTGGCCATACTGTCGCTCCTTCGGTCTCCCAGCTTCTATCAGCAGGAGGGTGGTCATGGTTCATCCCTTAGTACGGCAGGTATTCAAAGCGAAATCCTAGCGCTTTCCACAACCCTGCCGTTTTTTCCTTCACCTCTTTCTCAAGACCCCTAACTCCGCGTCCATCCTTCGCGCGGTTCTGGCACTGTGAGATCAAGAGAGCTTCGAAGACTGCTGCCCTCAGCCAGTCAACCTCATTCACGAACCCACAAATGGCGAGCGCGTTCGAGACCCTAAGAAAGCGTGTCAGATTGCGGCGGTCTGTATGTAGAGTCCCGCACGATCCAAAGTAGATGACCCTGTTTTTTGCTCCGCCGGCCTCGCGTAGGCAATTGGCGATTTCGTCAATGCTTATTTCCTCACGAGGAAGGGAGATAATACCAGGGGCACCATGAAAACCCAAATAGAGAAAGTTGTAGACGTCATATTTTGTTTCAGTCCATTGCCGGAGGCACTCGAAGAATTCTTCTTTTGTAAGGCACGTGTGATAGATATATTCTATCTCAACGGCGGATTTCACTAATTCCAACACTGGCATCAAGCTGCGTTTCTGCTTTAGTTCGTCACCCGGTACCCAAGGACATTCAATAAGGAAAACATTCCATTTCCTTGATACAGGCGTCAGGGTTCCTGACGATACGTCGCGATCCTGTCGGTCCATGTGTTCCCTCGCCCCCCTCACACCCCGGCCATGTGGCGCTGCTCGCCGAAGACCTTGCGGAACACGTCGCTGACCTCGCCGATGGTGCAGTAGGCCTCCACGCACTCCAGGGTAGCCGGCACCGTGTTCTCCTCCGAGCGGGCCACGGCCTCCAGCCCTCGCAAGGCCCGCTGGGCACGGGCGTTGTCCCGCTCCCGGCGTACCTGCTGGAGCCGCTCAACCTGCCGCCGGGTCTGCTCCGGGTCAATGCGCAGCAGGCCGGAGACCGGCGGCTGCTCCGCCACGTACCTGTTCACCCCTACGATGGTCCGCTTGCCTGCCTCCACCAGCCGCTGGTGGCGGTAGGCGGCGTCGCTGGTCTCCCGCTGCTGGTAGCCCTGCTCCAGGGCCGCCAGGGCGCCGCCCATGCGGTCAATCCTCTCAATGTACTTGAATGCCTCTTCCTCAAGGCGAGAGGTCAGGCACTCGACATAATACGAGCCGCCCAGGGGGTCCACCACGTCGGCGGCGCCGCTCTCGTAGGCGAGAACCTGCTGGGTGCGCAGGGAGGTCTGGACGGACTCCTCGCTGGGCAGGGCCAGGGCCTCGTCCTTGGAGTTGACGTGGAGGGACTGGGTGCCGCCCAGGACGGCTGCCAGGGCCTGCACCGTCGTCCGGATGACGTTGTTCTCCGGCTGCTGGGC
>JACQUN010000059.1 GCA_016210285.1 Chloroflexota bacterium | reverse complement strand
TCCCACATCCGCACGTTGCTCCTCACCTTCTTCTACCGCAACATGAAGCCCCTTATTGAGGGGGGCCACCTCTACATTGCCCAGCCGCCTCTCTATCGCGTCCAGGCGGGCAAAGAGGTGCACTACGCCTACTCTGACGCGCAGCAGGAAGCCCTCCTGAACCAGCTCAGCGGGAGAAAAGGCCTGGGCCTCCAGCGCTACAAGGGCCTGGGGGAGATGAACCCCCTGCAGCTCTGGGAAACGACCATGGACCCGGCTACCCGCACGCTGCTGCAGGTCTCGCTGGAGGACGCCCACAAGGCCGACGAGTGGTTTGAGCGTCTCATGGGGGAAGAGGTGGAGCCGCGAAAGAGCTTCATCATAGCCTACGCCAAGAGTGTCCGCAACCTGGACGTATAGGAGCGACAGGGCCCTTTCCTGTCACCCTTGCCCTTCGGCAGGCTCAGGGTAAACTCCGCGAAGGGTCTCGCAGCACTTTGAGCGTAGATGCTTCGCTCCGCTCAGCATGACAGCCGCGAAGACAGGAAGGCTCTGTTTCGTCTGAGGTGCCTCATGCCCAGAGACGTCGCCACCCAGTTTGATGACCCCGACCTGGAAGAGAGCTACAAGAGCCTTCAGGCCTCGGTGCGGCAGTTCTCCGAAGAGAAGGTCGTCCCCATCGCCGACGAGTACGACCGGCGCGAGGCCGAGATGCCCCTGGGGCTTATTCGGGAGATGGGGCGCCTGGGCTACTTCGGCGTCTCCATCCCGGAGCAGTGGGGCGGCGCCGGCCTGGGTGTCCTGGGCCTGGTCATTGCGACCGAGGAGCTATGCCGTGGCTGGCTGAGCGTGGGCAGCGTCATCTTCCGCAACGTGCCCTATGTGCTCATGCAGCACGGCACCGAGGAGCAGAAGCGCAAGTATCTACCTGCCATGGCCAGGGGGGAGCTGCTGGCCGCCACGGCAGGCACGGAGCCGGAGGCCGGCTCCGACGCGGCCAACGTCCAGACTATGGCAGTACAGGACGGCGACTCCTTTGTCCTGAATGGCACCAAGATGTTCTGCACCTTCGCCAACCGCGCCCACGTCATCTTCACCTACTGCCGGACGAACCCACGCGCCGAGCCCAGGCACCGGGGCATCTCCTGCCTGATGGTGGAGAAAGAGCCCGGCGACAGCTTTGACCCTCCTGGCCTCACCGGCCAGCCGATCCCCACCGTGGGCTACCACGGCATGCGCACCTGGCAGCTCTTCTTCCAGGACTACCGTGTCCCCGCCGAGAACATGGTGGGCGGCCCCGACGGGCTGAACCGCGGCTTCTACCAGCTCATGGCCTCCTACGAGCCGGGGCGTATCCAGGTGGCGGCGCGGGCCGTGGGCGTGGCGCGGGCCGCCTACGAGGCCGCTGTAAAGCACGCCCAGGGGCGGGTCCAGTTCGGCCATGCCATCGCCAACTACCAGGCGGTGCGCTTCCGGCTGGCGGACATGGCCACGGAGATTCTGGCCGCAAAACGCCTCCTGTACTATGCCGCCCGCACCAAGGACCGGAGCGGCCGGTGCGACCTGGAGGCGGGCATGGCCAAGCTCTTCGCCACGGAGGCCGCCTGCCGCGTCGCCGATGCCGCCCTCCAGCTCCACGGCGGCCTGGGCTACAGCCGGCTCAGCGCCGCCAACCGCTTCTGGCGGGATGCCCGCCTGCTGACCATCGGGGAGGGCACCAGCGACATCCAGCGCCGCATCATTGCCGACACCATCCTGGACAAGGCGGAGATCCCGGGGTAAGGGGGCACGCTCTTCGCCAGCGGCCTATGGACTGCGACAGCATTACGACTCCGCTACCGAACCTATCTACTTTGCAATGGACCTCCCTTACGCTGGCCACAGCTACATTACCCAGCTCACCTGGCAAGAATGGGAATGCCTGGTTGCTTACATGACCTGGAAGAGGATGCAGGCGTTGTTGAGCGGATGAATCCTGTCGGCTAAGGTAAACTATCTTGCTTAATGGAAGGTAGCGAGCCATGCCCGTCCTGAAGCAAGAGGTCAGACCCCTGGCGGAGGTGCTGGACGAGCTCGCCGCCGAGGGGGAGCTGTACGAAAAGCTGGAGGGCGGGCGGCTCCGGTGCTACGCCTGCGGGCACCGCTGCCTCGTCCCGGAGGGGCACCGGGGCATCTGCCAGGTCCGCTTCAACCGGGGCGGCACCCTCTTTGTGCCCTGGGGGTATGCGGCGGCCCTCCAGTGCGACCCCACGGAGAAGAAACCCCTCTTCCACGTGCTGCCCGGCTCCAGCACCCTCACCTTCGGCATGCTGGGGTGTGACTACCACTGCGCCTACTGCCAGAACTGGCTCACCTCCCAGGCCCTGCGGGACCCTGCGGCCGGCGCCGATCTCTATCGCATCACCCCCGAGGGCGTAGTCGCCCTGGCCCGCCGCCACGGCGCCCGCCTGGTGGGCAGCTCCTACAACGAGCCGCTCATCACCTCAGAGTGGGCGGTCGGCATCTTCAAGCTGGCCAGGGCTCAGGGCCTGCTCACTTGCTACATCTCCAACGGCAACGGCACCAGGGAGGTCCTGGAGTACCTGCGCCCCTGGGTGGACTGCTACAAGATCGACCTCAAGTCCATGTCGGAGAAGAACTACCGCGCCCTGGGCGGCAAGCTCGAGAACGTGCTGGCTACCGTCAAGATGGTGCACGAGCTGGGCTTCTGGATGGAAATCGTGACGCTGACAATCCCCGGCTT
>JACQUN010000069.1 GCA_016210285.1 Chloroflexota bacterium | reverse complement strand
TCTGACTCAGGACACTAGGGCTTCTCCGGCCCTGCCTTCTCACCACCACCCGCAGGAGGCGGCTGCGTCCGCTTCCTTGAGGTCACCTGCCAGGCAACGCCCCCCGACATCCCTACGACGGCGATGATGAGGAAAAGCACAGCCCTGCTCCGGATACCCGCCACGAAATCATCGGCCACCGACTGGCCGATGGAGACGGCCTTGTCCACGATGGGCGCCATCGCTGGCTCACCGCTGGCGGCAACCTCAGCGAGGGCCGTCTGCATCTGCGGCCGCGCAGCAAGGCTGTAGGCTGGCCCTGTCGCGAGGAGAAGGAGCAGCGCTGCAATGCCCAGCACGGCGCCGGCCCACGCCACCTTGCCGCCCAGGCCACGCGCCCCCAGCGCCCCTATGCCCGCCAGGAGAAGGCCGAGCCAGAGCCACAGGGCCCACAGCCACCGACGCGCGGTCCCCAGGGAGCTCCGCATCTGGTCCAGGCTGTCCACCGCCTGCGGTCCCCCCGGCTGCTCCCGCAACCGGTCGCGGAGGTCTTCCTGAGTGAAGGTGACCCCTTCGCGGGTGCGTTGAAGGATCATGTCCAGGGTCTGGGCATTGTCCTTCCCAAGGTCTCTTCGCAGGTCAGCATCCGAGTAGCTGAGGCCCTGGACGAACCGCGTGCGCACCTCCTGGAGCTGCCGCCAGGTGTCCTCGCCCAGGGCGCCCCTGAGCTCAGCCTCGCCAAAGGTCAAGGCGTCCCGGATCTGGCTTCCCAGGGCCTGGCGAACCAGGATGCTCGTGTCAATGCCCAGCAGTTGCTTCGCCTGGTCGTAGGTTGTGCCCGGCGGCCGGCACGCAGGGAGCTGGCCCGGGCCAGGTGGCGCGAGAGTCAACAATTGCTGCGGGGTGCACACGGGAAGAGCCGTCAGCGCCGCCTCAAGCTTGCGGTCCACCAGTCCCGCGATGGCGTGGTAGGCTGCATCCCTCCGGTCAGCAAAGGAGATAGTGACGCTGAGAGCGCTGGTTTTTCCGGTGAGATACCCCACCAACGAGTCCAGAACATCGTCCAGCCGCGCCTCCGCCCACTCGTGAGGGAGTACCTGTCGCAGCACTACCTCAGCCTCTTCCCCGGTGACAACAATGCCGTAGGGAAGCTGGGTAACAGGGGCCATGCCCTGACCCACCAATGGCAGCAACACCGCCTCAAAAAGAAAGTCGGCGGCTCCGCTCTTATGCGCCAGGTCTTTTATCACCTGGCCCACAGCCCCCGCCCTTTCAGCAAGAGGCACGACGATGCGAAATTGATCGCTCCTCCCCTGCAGGTAGGGCACCACCTGGTCAACGGCGCTCTGGATCTGTGTGGAAAGCCAGGCTTTGGGCGCCAGGGTCTTGAACGCAGACACGAGGTCGTCCCTGGTGACGTTCAGGCCCAGGGGAAGCCCCCCCAGGCCCTCAGCAGCAGCGTCGCCAACCGTGGCGACCCCGTAGTTATACAGGGAATCCAGGAGGGCGCTCTCCGGCAGCGTCTCCTTCACCACCTTGCCAGCCGCACCTACTCGGTCGGCCAAGGGGATGGTGACCGAGAACTCGTCGGCATCGCCTGTGAGGTAGGGCAGCACCTGGCGGATTGTCAGCTCCACTTGGCGCTGGAGCCACTCGGGCGGGAACACCTTCGCCGCCGCGGAAAGCGTATACCCCTCAGCCGCCTTGATGTCCACCACTGAGGATTGGGTGCTCTTCAGTGCCTCATCCGCCAAAACAGGCAAGGCGTCCCTGTAGAAGAAGGTGTAGACATCGGCCTTGCGGAGTTGGCCGATAGAGAAGCCGGGGTTCAGAAGGGTGTCGTTGACACGGAAGAGCACCATGCCCAGGATGAACGAAACGAGGAAGACCAGGGCGAGGAGGACTGCCAGCACACGCCTGAGCCAGATCATGGAGAAGCTCGCTTCGCCCTCTCTTCCGTCTTCCGTTGAGCCCTGCAATTCTAGAGGGGGAGCGCCGAACAGTCAATGCACCAGGCTATCCCACAGCGCGCCGCGGCATAGTGCCCCCGTCATCAGTTGGGGGTAGAAGACAGGGCTTGTGGAATAACCCCATGCAAAGAGCCGGCCGCCTCGTTCTTGATGCGTTTGAATCATGACGAGCAGGAGGGGTTTAGCCTATTGTAATATGTTAGGCAACCGAACAGGGCAGATGCGCCAGGACGGGGAAGTCTATCGTGGTTGACAACGCCCTCTCTCCCCACGGCGGCAAGCTCGTGGAGAGGGTGATGGAGCCAGCAACGGCCCTGGCTGCGGTCCAGGGCCTGAGAGCGATGCCGGTGCGGGACCAGATCGCCCACGAGGTCATTGGCCTTGCGTACGGCTTCTTCTCCCCTCTGGAAGGGTTCATGGGCAAGGCGGACGTGGATGCGGTGGTCAGGGAGATGCGACTGACCAGTGGCTACATCTGGAGTATCCCCATCGTCTTCGACATCGCCGACGAGGAGATCTCTCAACTGCGCCTGGCAGAGGGGGAGACGCTCCTCCTCACGTACCAGGGCCAGCCGCTGGCGACCCTGCGCGTTGACGAGGTCTACCGGTATGATATGAAGGTGATGGCCCAGCAGGTGTACGGCACCACCGACGAAAGGCACCCGGGAGTGAGAAGGACCTATGCCTGCAAAGACAGGTTCCTGGGTGGTCCCATCACCCTGGTCAACCCACCACGGATCAACCCGCCCTTTGACCAGTTCTGGTACACCCCTCGACAGCTCCATGCCAACCTGGTGCAACGAGGATGGTCCCGCGTCGTCGCCCACCAGACCAGAAACGTTCCCTACGGCGGCCACGAGTGGCTGATGAAGGGGGCCTACTTCGCCGCCAACGCCGACGCCGTTCTGGTCAACGCCGTCATTGGGGAGAAGCGGAACGGGGACTACATTGACGAGGCCATCGTTCTGGGCCACGACATGCTCCGGAGGGCCGGGTACTTCCGCGAGGAGATCCACCTGACCTCCATCCTGCTGTGGGACATGCGGTATGCCGGCCCCAGGGAGGCCGTCTTTCACGCCATTGTCCGAAAGAACCTGGGGTGCACCCACCACATGTTCGGGAGGGACCACGCGGGCGTGGGCACGTACTATGACCCCTACGCCGCGCACCAGGTCTTCGCACAGCTCCCCGACCTTGGCATCACCCCGGTGCTCACACGGGAGTGGTGGTACTGCCCCGTCTGTGCAGGGGTCGCCTCAGAGGAGCTTTGCGGCCACACACAGCAGCGGCAGCAGTTCAGCGGCTCCCTCATCCGCAGCATCCTGGAGGACGGCGTGAAACCCCCCAGCCTCATCATGAGGCCGGAGGTGTTCGACGTGGTGATGCGATGCGCTGAGGAGTACGGCTTCGGCTCCCCCTTCGTCACCGAGAGCTACCTGAGAAACCGCCGCCCGGTGCTCTCCATGCCCGCCCTGGCGCCGCAGGTGGCGAAGTGATGAGCACGGGCCACGAGGTCTATCCCATCCACATCTGGGTCAATGAGGAGCGCTACCAGCGGCTCCAGCAGGCCGGACTGGCGGCTATGGCCGAGGAGGTGCTGGCCGGCCTGAAGGTGATCCGCGTGCCGGCCACGTCAGCCGAGAAGGATGCCCTCCTCTTGCGGTTCCCCACGGCCAAGTGCGATACTGCCACCACCAGGAGCATCGCGATGCTGCCCAGGGCAGCCAAGGATCAGATCTTTGCCTTTGTAGTCCAGAAGCGAAGTGTCAACATCCTGGGTGACTTCCTGCGGTCGCTGGAAAGCTGAAAGTGAGGAGAGGATGCCTAGCTTTGTGAACCCGGAGAAGTGCGACGGATGTAAAGGGCGCGACCGGACCGCGTGCCAGTACATCTGCCCCAATGACCTCATGACCCTCGACCAGACGGTCATGAAGGCCAACAACCGGGAGCCTGACCTCTGCTGGGAGTGCTATTCCTGCGTCAAGATCTGCCCCCAGGGCGCCATCGAGGTGCGGGGCTATGCGGACTTTGTCCCCCTGGGCGCCGGTGTAACCCCCATGCGGGGGACCGACACCATCATGTGGGCGGTGCGCTTCAGGGACGGGAGGGTGAAGCGGTTCCGGTTCCCCACGCGAACCAAGCCAGAGGGGTCCATCCAGCCATACAACGGATTCCCTGAGGCCAACCCCCAGAACCTGAAGCAACCTTTCCTGGCTGGCGAGCCGGAGCAGCTTGGAGCTGCCCAGCTACCGGGCCTGGCGCGCCTCGGCTAGCACTCGAGATGGAGGGGTAGGAACATGGCAGAGCCAAAGGTAGAAGTCGTCCCGTGTGACATTCTGGTTGTGGGCGGCGGAATGGCGGGCTGCGGCGCAGCCTTTGAGGCGGGCTACTGGGGCGAAGGGCTCAAGGTTGTGATGGTCGAGAAGGCTGCGGTGGAGCGCAGCGGCGCTGTCGCCCAGGGCCTCTCAGCCATCAACCTCTATCTCGGCATGCGCTGGGGTGAGAACACCCCCGAGGACTATGTCCGCTACGTCAGGACCGACCTCATGGGCATTGTGCGGGACGACCTGGTGTACGATGTGGCCAGGCATGTGGACTCCGCTGTACACCTGTTCGAGCAGTGGGGGTTGCCCATCTGGAAGACCCCAGAAGGGAGGTACGTCAGGGAAGGGCGCTGGCAGATCATGATCAACGGGGAGTCCTACAAGCCTATTGTGGCTGAGGCCACGAAGAAGACGCTTGGAGAGGGCTGCCTGTACGAGCACGTTGCGGTCAGCCACCTCCTCACCGATAGCAAGAACCCCCACCGGATCGCCGGCGCGGTGGGGTTCAGCGTGCGGGAGAACACAATCTATGTGTTCAAGGCCAAGGCGGTGATCTGTGCAGCCGGGGGCGCTACGCTTCTCTTCAAGCCCCGCTCGGTGGGGGAAGGCATGGGGAGGACGTGGTACGCTGTCTTCAACACCGGCTCGGCCTATGGCCTGATGATCCGCGCCGGGGCGGAGATGACCCAGATGGAGAACCGCTTCGTGGCCTCCCGTTTCAAGGATGGCTACGGCCCCGTCGGGGCGTGGTTCCTGCTCTTCAAGTCCAGGGCGACCAATGCCTACGGAGAGGACTATACCGTGACCCGGGCTGACGAGCTGAAGAAGTTCGAACCCTACGGCTCCGCAAAGCCTGTGCCAACGCCCCTGCGAAACCATCAGATGTTGCTGGACATTATCGAGGGCAAGGGGCCCATCTACATGAGGACGGAGGAGGCCATCGCCAAGCTGGCCTCGAACGGCGACCCGAAGAGGCTCAGAGAGCTGGAGAACGAGGCGTGGGAGGACTTCCTGGACATGACCATCACCCAGGCCGGCCTCTGGGCGGCCCAGAACACCGCCCCAGACCAGAGACCTTCCGAGATCTCCCTCACCGAGCCGTACATCATGGGCTCCCACGCGGGGTGTGCGGGCATGTGGGTGAGCGGCCCGGACGACATTGCTCCATCCCAGTACCAGTGGGGGTACAACCGCATGACCACAGTCCAGGGCCTCTTCACCGCCGGGGACGGTGCGGGCGCTTCGCCCCACAAGTTCTCCTCCGGCTCCTTCACCGAGGGGCGGCTGGCCGCCAAGGCAGCGGCGGCCTACGTGCGCGACCACCCGGAGGCGCCCGCAGTGGACGAGGCGGCCCTGGCCGCCGTTACCCAGGAGGTCTGGAAACCGCTGACGACCTTTGAAGCTCACAAGGGGGCTTCCACCCGCGAGGAGGTCAACCCCCACTACCTGCTCCCGAAACAGGGCCTGCTCCGGCTGCAAAAGATCATGGACGAGTACGCCGCCGGCGCATCCACCTGGTACAAGACCAACGGCCCCATGCTGGAGCGTGGCCTGGAGCTCCTTGGCATGCTCAAGGAGGACCTGGCGAGCCTGGGCGCCCGCGACCAGCACGAACTGCTGCGCTGCTGGGAGCTGGTGCACCGGGTCTGGACTGCGGAGGCGCACGTGCGTCACATGCTGTTCCGCAAGGAGACGCGCTGGCCCGGCTACTACTACCGGGCCGACTATCCGAAGCTTGACGACGCCTCCTGGAAGCTGTTTGTGAACTCCCACTTCGACCCGGCTACCGGGCAATGGCAGTTTGCCACAAAGCCCTACCTCCAACTGGTGGACTAGATAGGCGGTGGCATGTTCGACCCTCCCGCATTGGCGCCGAAGAGCAGCAGCCTCCTGGTGGTGGGTGGTGGCATCGCCGGCATCACAGCCGCCCTTGAGGCAGCCGAAACCGGGTACGACGTGTTCCTGGTGGAGAAGGAGCCCTACCTGGGCGGCCAGGTCGCCAGGCTGGCCAGGTATTTCCCCAAGCTCTGCCCTCCCTACTGCGGCCTGGAGATCAACCTCCGGCGTCTCCGCAGCACCCGCAAGGTCACCTGGCTCACCCTGGCCGAGGTCGAAGGCGTCTCCGGCCAGCCAGGGGACTATGATGTCCACGTGCGCCTGAACCCTGGCTACGTCCGGGCGGACCGCTGCACCGCCTGCGGCGAGTGCGTCTCGGTCTGCCCCGTGGAGCGGCCCAAAGAGTTCAACCTCGGGATGGACACGTCAAGGGCCATCTACCTGCCCCACGAGCTGGCCTTCCCCATGAAGTACGTCATTGACGGAAGGGCCTGTCTTGGGGCGGAATGCGCCCGGTGTGTCCAGGCATGCCGGTACAATGCCATTGACCTGGGTATGAAACCTGAGACCTTGCGTCTCAAGGTGGGGGGCATTGTTCTGGCCACCGGCTGGAAGCCCTACGACGCCACCAGGATCCCGGGCCTGGGGTTCGGCGCCCATCGCAACGTCATCACCAACGTCATGATGGAGCGCCTTGCCGCGCCCAACGGCCCTACCCGAGGCCGCATTCTGCGCCCCAGCGACGGCAAGGAGGCGCGCCGGGTCGCCTTCGTCCAGTGTGCGGGCTCAAGAGACCTCGACCACCTGCCCTACTGCTCGGCGGTCTGCTGCCTGGCCTCCATCAAGCAGGCCACCTACGTGAGAGAGCGCTACCCGGACTCGCAGGTGCACATCTTCTACATTGACATCCGGACGCCTGGGACCTACGAGGAGCTCTACCAGCGGGTGAGCAGCGACCAGGGTGTGGCTTTCATCAAGGGCAAGGTGGCAAAGATAGAGGAGAACCCGGTGACCAAGGACCTGGTGGTGGAGGCAGAGGACATGCTGCTCGGAGAGAAGGTGCGGTTACCAGTGGACATGGTAGTCCTGGCAACCGGCATGGTTCCGGTGGGTCGGGAGCTGGGGATTCCCGGCCTGGAGGCCAGCTTCGATACCTACGGCTTCTTGACCTCCAACGGCAGCTCCCGCGCCCACGCCGTCGGCGTGGCCAAGAGGCCCATGGACGTGGCCTCCAGCGTCCGGGATGCCACCGGCGCAGTCTTGAAGGTGATCCACTCCTCAGCGAGGAGATGACCCTGTGGACGGCCAGACCCGCGTCTATATCTGCACCGGCTGTGGGATCGGCGAGGCAGTCGACTGCCAGAGGCTGGTGGACGTGGCCCGGGGGGAGTTCGGCCTTCAGGCGGAGGTCCACCCGCAGCTTTGCAGCCCCCAGAGCGTGCAGCACGTCACCGAGGAGAGCGCCAGGCAGGGCCTCCATGCGGTGGTGATTGCGGCCTGCTCACCACGGGTCAACTGGGATGTCTTCGCCTTCGACGGCGT
Source organism: Chloroflexota bacterium (assembly GCA_016210285.1). The sequence goes on along the minus strand of JACQUN010000069.1, from coordinate 4,176 downwards.
TGTGGTGGAACGGGTGAACCTCCGTGAGCAGGTGGCGTGGAGCCACTCGCCAGGCCAGGAGGAGACCCAGGCCCTGGCGGAGGACATGCTCCGCATGGGCATGGCCAAGGCCCAGAGAACGGAGCTGCCCGATGCCACGCCCACCCCTGTGGAAAAGACGCTGCTGGTCATTGGGGGGGGTGTCACAGGCATCACCACCGCCCTGGCGGCGGCAGACGCGGGCGATGACGTTGTTCTTGTGGAAAAGAGGCCGACCCTGGGGGGCTGGCTGGCGCAGTTCCCCAAGTCGTTCCCGACACACTCACCGTATCGGGAGCTGGAAGAGCCTGGGCTACCGGCACGAATCCAGGAGGTGTCGGCGCACCGCAGGGTAAGGGTCCTCACCTCGGCGGAGGTCCAGCGGATAGCTGGTCAGCCTGGCTCCTTTGACGTGACCGTCCGCCAGGGGGACAGCACCATTGACCTCCGCATCGGCGCTATCGTGCTGGCTACGGGTTGGCAGCCCTACGACGCCACCAGGCTGGAGTACCTGGGGTTTGGGAAGTCTCCCAACGTCGTCACCAGCGTGATGCTGGAGGAGATCCTGAACCAGGGGGCCGTCGTGCGCCCCTCGGACGGCAAGCAGGTCAGGAGCGTGGCCTTTGTCCAGTGCGCAGGCTCCAGGGACCCCCGCCACCTGCCCTACTGCTCCAGCGTCTGCTGCCTCGCATCACTCAAACAGGCCGTCCAGGTCCGAGAGAGGAACCCCGAGGCCAACATCTACATCCTCTACAAGGACATCCGGACGCCGGGCCAGTACGAAGAGCTCTACCGGAGGGTGCAGGCAGAGGAGAGGGTCTTCTTCGCCAAGGGAGATGTCACGGGGGTGACGCCAGATGGCGACGGGGCCCTGGCGATTGACCTTGCACACAGCCTCCTGGGGGAAAGGGTCCGGCTGAAAGCAGACCTTGTGGTGCTGGCAGTGGGCATGGTGCCCACCACCGCCGGTTCAACCATCCTCCCGCTGAAGTACCGCCAGGGGCCGGGGCTGCCGACGACCCGCTACGGGTTCGCCGACTCCAACTACCTCTGCTTTCCCTATGAGACGCAGCGAACCGGCATCTACGCCGCGGGGTGCGTGCGGCAGCCTATGGATGCCACCTCCTGCGAGGAAGACGCCTATGGCGCAGCGCTGAAGGCAGTTCAGAGCCTGCACATGGCGGGCCAAGGCGCCGCCGTGCATCCCAGGGCTGGCGACCTCTCCTACCCCCACTTCCTCCTCCAGGGATGCACGCAATGCAAACGCTGCACGGAGGAGTGCCCCTTTGGCGCGCTGGACGAAGACGAGCGAGGGACTCCAAAGCTAAACGTGACCCGCTGCCGGAGGTGCGGCATCTGCATGGGGGCATGCCCGGTACGGATCATCTCCTTCAAGAACTACAGCATTGACCAGCTCTCTTCCGCCATCAAGGTGATACGCGTCCCCCAGGACGAGGGGAAGCTCAGAGTACTGGCATGCGTCTGCGAGAACGACGCCTATCCAGCCCTGGACCTGGCAGGAGTGAACCGTCTTGCCTACGACGCCAGCATCCGGATACTCCCCCTCCGTTGCCTGGGCTCACTGAACGTGGCGTTGATCTCCGATGCCGTCTCTCAGGGGATTGACGGCGTGCTCCTCCTGGGGTGCAAGTACGGGGACGACTACCAGTGCCACTTCATCCGCGGCAGCGAGCTGGCCAACCGGAGAATGCAGAACGTCCGCGACACCCTTGGCAAGCTGATGGTGGAGCCGGAAAGGGTGAAGCTGGTCCAGCTCGCCATCTCCGACTACAACCAGATCCCCGAAACGGTGAAAGGATTCGTCGAGGAGATCAGACGGATTGGACCCAATCCATTCCGGGGCTTCTAGCGAGGGTGCACCATGGTCGTGACCGCCCAACCGGCGCCAGAGGCAGTCGTCCCTGACCCCGAGTTTATCCGTGAAATCGTGCGGCTGGGAGGACACTCCCTCCAACAGTGCTTCCAGTGCGGCACCTGTTCCGTAGTTTGCAATCTGTCACCCGTGCAAGGGCCGTTCCCCAGGAAGGAGATGCTCTGGGCGCAATGGGGGCTGAAGGACCGGCTCCTGCAAGACTCCGACATCTGGCTCTGCCACGGATGTAGCGATTGCTCGGCCTCCTGCCCCAGGGGGGCAAGGCCCGGGGACGTGATGGCCGCCGTGCGTAGCTATGCCATCCTGCACCTGGCAACTCCCAGCCCCCTGGCCGGGCTCTTCTCAAAGCCAACGTACCTGCACGTGCTGGTGGCCATCCCCATGCTCCTGCTGCTGGCGCTCCTGGCAGCGATGGGGACGACGGCCTACCCCGCGGGAGAGATTGTGTACACTCGCTTCATCCCGCTCGCGGTCCTCGCTGCGCTGGTGTCCCTGGCAGCCGTCTTCGCGCTGTCTGCCACCGCCCTTGGGTCGCTGCGGCTGTGGAAGAACGTCGGCGAGCCAGGCACCCGTCCAGAACCGGGGGCCCAAACGGGCGCGGGTGAGGCCATGCGCCACGCCCACGACCCACGGCGCGGCTGGGCTGCCTTCGCCTCAGTGGTGGGCGAGGTGTTGAGACATAGCCGTTTCCGGCAGTGTGGGGTCAACAAGAGCCACTCCTATGCCCACCTGGGAATCCTGTACGGGTTCATCCTCCTGATCGCTGCACACCTGGGCGGTGCCATCTACCCCTTGCTGGGGCGGGAGGAGTCGGAGGTTCCTCTCTCCGACCCCATGAAGGTGGTAGGCAACCTGGGTGCCCTGCTCCTGGTGGCGGGATGCACAGCCGTGATCTGGCGAAGGGTTGCCAGGAAGGAGAGCGCAGGCAAGGCGACCTACTACGACTGGTTCTTCATCGCCGTGCTTACCGCAGTGGGAATCGCTGGCCTCCTCGCACAATCACTGCGCTACGCTGGCATCGCGGCAGCCGCCTACCCTCTCTTCCTTGTCCACCTGGTGCTGGTGCTCATGCTTCTGATTTACGCCCCTTTCTCCAGGTTTGCTCACGCCATATACCGGACTGTGGCGATGACCTACGCCAGGCAGACCGGAAGAGATCACAGAGCATGAAGAGCAGCGAACTCCCTTCGCCTTGCTGCCACCGCCTGTTCCTTTCTCGGCCGCACCCCCTTGACGTGGGGGAGGGGGGTCTCTCTATTGGGGGGGCGTCGGGAGGAAGCGGCAGGCGATGCAGGAGACGTGACGTCATAACGACGGCGAGGCCTTCTCGGGCGGCGGCCCAGGGGGAACCTGGCCGCCGCTTCGTGTGTCTGGCACCTTAACAAGGGAAGAGCGCGTGGAGTCTGGAATCTTCCGGGCCCTGCTGTGGAGCAGGTGCTACGGGCCCACGGTGGATGCCTTGGCGTCAAGGGCCGAAGAAGGGCGTGGCCAGGCCACGAAAGGCCTCGGTGAGCTGTCGAGCCAGCAGAACCGGGGATACCCGAATGGGGAAACCCGGCCCCGACGGTGAGTTGGGGTCATCCCTGGCCGAGCAAGGTGGGCCAGGGAGGGCAACTGGGGGAACTGAAACATCTCAGTACCCTGGGGAAGAGAAAGCAACCGCGATTCCCTCAGTAGCGGCGAGCGAACGGGGAAGAGCCCAAACTCCCAGGACTCAGTGGGCGTGGGGCCCTATGTCCTGAGGGGGTTGTAGGGCGCACCAGGGGAGGCCCCATGCCTCCCCGGGAAGTGCACAAACCCACCCGCTAGTCGAAGGCCCTGGAATGGGCAGCCAGAGACGGTGACAGCCCGGTAGGCGAAAGCGGGGGGGCTTCCGGTGCGTTCCTGAGTACCGCGGGGCACGAGGAACCCTGCGGGAATCTGGGGGGACCACCCTCCAAGGCTAAACACCCTTGACGACCGATAGTGCACAGTACCGCGAGGGAACGGTGAAAAGCACCCCGTGAGGGGAGTGAAAGAGACCTGAAACCGTGGGCCCCCAGACAGTCGGAGCCCTGCGGCCTTCGGGCTGCGGGGTGACGGCGTGCCTATTGAAGAATGATCCGGGGAGTGGCTGCTGGCGGCAAGGTTAAGGGACCTACGTCCCGGAGCCGCAGGGAAACCGAGTCCGAACAGGGCGATCAGTCGCCGGCAGCGGGCCCGAAACCGGGCGAGCTACCCAGGGCCAGGGTGAAGCGGAGCTAACCCTCCGTGGAGGCCCGAAC
>JACQUN010000068.1 GCA_016210285.1 Chloroflexota bacterium | reverse complement strand
TGCAACTCTAATGCCCCCCATTATGTATGAAACGGATTGGCAACTCAGGACACTAGCCTATGGTATAAGCGTCTCTTGAGGAGGCGAGGTGCGCAGCTACCTTAGCCACCTGGAATGCACGGCGTGCGGGAAGGCCTTTCCTGCCGAAGAGCTCCACACCGTCTGTCCGGCGTGCGGGAAGGTGCTCTACCCGCGGTATGACCTGGAAGCGGTGCGTCGCTCTGTCACGCCCCGCAAGCTGTCCCATCGGGTCTCCAGCATGTGGCGCTTCTTCGAGGTGCTGCCCGTCCGCGACCCCGCTAACGTGGTAACCCTGGGAGAGGGCGAGACCCCGCTGCTGCCGGCCCCTCGCCTGGGAAAAGCCCTGGGTTGCGCTCACCTCTCCATCAAGGACGAGGGGGTCAATCCCACCGCGACCTTCAAGGCCAGGGGGATGGCTGCCGCCGTCTCCCGCGCGAAGGAGCTGGGGGCGCGCGGCCTCGCGGTGCCCTCGGCGGGCAACGCCGCCGGGGCCCTGGCCGCCTATGCGGCCCGCGCGGGGCTTGACGCCCACGTCTTCATGCCCCAGGAGACCCCGGCGGCCAACAAGAAGGAGTGCCTTGTCTGCGGGGCCAGGCTGGAGCTGGTGCCAGGCCACATCGGCGATGCAGGGCGCGCCGCCAGGGAGCGTGTCAAGCAGGAGGGCCTCTTCGACGTCTCCACCCTGAAGGAGCCCTATCGCGTGGAGGGGAAGAAGATTATGGCCTACGAGCTGGCCGAGGCCCTGGGCTGGCGGCTCCCCGACACCATCGTCTATCCCACCGGGGGAGGGACCGGCATCGTGGGGATGTGGAAGGCCTTTGAGGAGATGGAGGCGCTGGGCTGGCTCCGCGAAGACAGGAGGCCGCGGCTCGTGTGCGTGCAGGCCGAGGGGTGTGCGCCTGTCGTGAAGGCGTTCCAGCAGGGGAAAGGGGTGTGCGAGCCCTGGCAGGAGGCCCGGACGGTCGCCGCCGGGCTGCGGGTGCCTGCCCCCTTCGCTGACTACCTGATCCTGCAGGCCCTCAGAGACAGCGGTGGCACCGCGGTGACGGTCAGCGACGCGGAGATCCTGGACGCTTTGCGGGAGATGGCCAGCGTGGAGGGCATATTCGCCTGCCCCGAGGGCGCTGCAACCCTTGCGGGGCTGCGCCGTGCCCTGTCGGCGGGGCTGGTGGACCCGGGCGGCGTTATCGTGCTGCTGAACACGGGGAGCGGGCTGAAGTACCTTGAGCTGGTGAGGGAAGGGTGACAGGGATAGCTGAAGCTGTTGACCCTTCCCTTGACCCATGCTAGAATATCGTAGCGGTTCAGCTATGGTGAGCGTAGCGTAGCGGTTTAACGCGCCAGGCTGTGGCCCTGGAGAACGAGGGTTCGAATCCCTTCGCTCACCCTTTCTTTTTGCGGCCCCTACCCCATTGAAGGAGGGTACCCCAGTATGTCATCAACGGTTCAGAGGGTGGAGACCCTTCGGGACGGCGACCGCCAGGGGAACGGCGCCCTGCTGAAGCTCTCCACTGTCAGCGGCCACACCCTGTGGGCCATCGGCGTCCCCCAGGATCCGCCATCCCCTACTGGACCCACCTGGGTCTATGTCCTTGACCTTGATGGGGTCACCCTGGTGGATGCGGGCAGCGCCGGCAGCTTCGATGCCCTGGCGAGCGGGCTGAAAGAGCTGGGCATCGGGGTGAAGGATGTCAGGCGGGTCATCCTCACCCACGGCCACGGTGATCACGACGGTGCCACGCTCCAGCTTGTCCAGGCCAGCGGGGCAGATCTCTGGGCCCACGAGATGTATGCCTACCTCCTCTCTGTGGACCCCTGGGGCATTCAAAGGAGGAGCAACCCCTTCCTGCAGCAGTTGGCCTACCTCCATCATCCGGACAGGGAGCGGCGAGACAACCCACCGCAGGAGGGGCGCTATCAGCGCCACCAGCAGCACCAGGCCATGCGGCGCCAGCTCCACGTCACGCACCTGGTGAAGGACGGCGACCGGAGTGGGGGTTTCACCTTCTACTACACGCCAGGCCATTCCCCCGATGAGCTGACCATCTCCCTGGATGGCGTCCTGTTCACCGGCGACCACGTCCTCCCCGAGATCACCCCGCACCCAACTGTTCTGGCCTCCTACCCTGAGTCGGTGAGCCAGCACCTGCCGCCCTCCTACCGGGATGCCAGCAACCAGTACGGTCTGGCGACGTTCCTCCGTTCCCTGCGCCGGGTGGCGGCCCTGGGTGAGGAGCAGACGGTCCTGCCGGCGCACCGGCTCCTGAGCAAAGGGAGGTTGAACCTGCTGACAGGACGGCGGGCCCTGGACATCGTGCAGCACCACCGCCAGCGGATGCGCCGCATTGTGGCTCTGCTGGACAGTCGGGAGCACACGGTGGATAGCCTGACCCGCACTCTCTTCTCGTATCGGGAGCTCCACGGGGGCAACTACTACGCTGCCTATACCGAGGTGGTGGCCCACCTGGAGCTTCTGGCCCAGTGGGGGGACGTGGAGCTGCGGCCCGACGCCCAGGTCCGCTGGCTTGGTACGGAGCGCTTCCAGGAGGCGGTCTGGTCCCTCTGAAGGCCAGGGTTTCTCTGGCTTGACGTGCTCCGCTTCCCCGGCCATACTTGGAGCAGGTGGCTGCCCATCCGCCCGTAGCTCAGCGGATAGAGCATCGGGCTTCGAACCCGAGGGCCGGGGGTTCAAATCCCTCCGGGCGGACCATAACATCGTATCTAAACAGACTCCGTGCTGGCGTTATGCCACTTGCCTTTTTCCTGTTTGGCAACATTTTGGCAACATTTCTTTCAAGAACCAGCCCCTACAGCTTTGGCCCTGGCTGTCTGGATCAGGGCCGCGTCAAACCGCATCGCAGCAGCTTTTTGAAGGCTTGGGGCGACGTGGCTATAGGTATCAATAGGTCTGCTGTATGCTAGCAGGCTGCGGAAGAATGGGTGATGATGTGGGGTGGCTCGGAGTGGGGTGGTTGTTGGGCGCTGTTGCGCGCCCGAAGGAGGGGTCAAGGGTGCTTGAACAGGGGTGGGGGAGTACGCTGGGGGCCCCGGCTGCCCCTATCGGGGCCTGCCGGGCACAGTGCGTCCT
>JACQUN010000063.1 GCA_016210285.1 Chloroflexota bacterium | reverse complement strand
CCCCTGAGCTGGTCCCTTGACCACTGCGGCCCCATGACCCGGACGGTGGAGGACACGGCCCTCATGCTCCAGGCCATCGCCGGCCACGACCCCAAGGACCCCACGAGCAGCCGCGCCCCAGTCCCCAACTACTCCGCCGCCCTCCGGGGAAACGTCAGGGGAGTTACCATCGGATTCCCCCGCCACTTCTGCTCCGACCCCAGGGTGGGGGTCGAGCCTGAAACGGCTGCCGCGATAGAGAAGGCCCTGACAGAGCTGGAGGCCCTGGGCGCTCGGGTGGAGGATGTGCAAATCCCCAGCCTGGAGTACGCCTACATCGCCAACATGGTCATGCTGCTCAGCGAGGCCTTCACCTATCACCAGCAGAACCTCCAGCGGCAGCCGGAGAACTTCGGAGAGATTGTCCGAAGCAGGTTCTATATAGGTGGCCTCCTGACTGCGGCGGACTACGTGCAGGCGCAGCGGGCGCGCAGCCGGGTGAAGCGGGAGTTTGCCCAGGCCCTCCAGAGGGTGGACGTGCTGGCCATGCCTACCGTCCCCAAGCCTGCTGCCACCTTCAAAGAGACCAATCCATGGACCATGGTGCTGAGCCCCAGCTTCATGGCGCCCTTCAACCTCACGGGCCTGCCCGCCATCTCCGTCCCCTGCGGCTTCAGCGGGAGTGGCCTGCCCATCGGCCTGCAGATAGCTGGAAAGCCCTTCGACGAGCCCACGGTGCTCAGGGTGGCCTACACGTACCAGCAGCACGCCGGGTGGTGGAAGAGGAGGCCGCCTCTCTAGGCCAAGGGGCCTTCCGCCGCTGAGAGGTGATGGAACCCTTCCCAGAAACGGCTGCCAATGGCTGAATCCGCTGCCGTCCCCAGGTATACCTGGGGCTTGACACACCCCAGACCCATGCCTAGAATGCCATTCGTCAGCAGTTCGCCCACCTCGCCCTCACCCGGTTGCAGTGGCGGAGCCGCGGGCCAGTCTGCAAAGCACAGTCGTAAGGAGAGCAGGACCGATGGCCCCACCCCTTCACACGCTGCGGGTGCTTGACCTGAGCACCGGCATCGCGGGCCCCTACTGCACCAAGCTCATGGCTGACTATGGCGCCCGCGTGATCAAGGCAGAGTCACCGCATTCTGGCGACCCGGGGCGCCGCCAACGGCCCTTCCCAGGGGACGTCCCCCATCCGGAGAAAAGCGGGCTGTTCCTCTTCCTGAACACGGGCAAGGAGGGGATCACCCTGGACCTGGAATCGGCCACGGGGCAGCGCCTGCTGCGCCGATTGCTCAGGGAGGTGGACGTGGTGGTGCAGAGCTTCCCTCCCGCCAAGGCAGAGGCGCTGGGCCTTCGGTATCAACAACTGGCGAGGGAGAACCCCAGGCTCGTCGTCACCACCCTGCCGGAGTTCGGGGTAGAAGGGCCTCGACGCGACGACAAGATGACCGACCTCATCGCTTTTGCCATCACCGGGTTCATGTACCCCATGGGCGAGCCAGACAGGCCCCCCGTGCAACCTGGCGGGCCCTTCTCCGGGTTTATCACGGGGCTCTACGGATGCTACGCCTCCCTCATGGCGTACCTGGCCGCCCTCCCTCAGGGGCAAGGGCAGCAGGTGGAGGTCTCCAGGCTGGAGGCCGTCAACGCCGCCGTGATCTACGACGTCACCCGCTGGTCCTACAGCGGTATCCCGCGCCGGCGCCTGGGCCGGGCCTACGGCTATAACCAGGGGATACGCCTCTCCATCCAGCCTACCCAGGACGGCTACATCGGGTTCATCGTCGGGCCCGGGTACGAGCGATGGCGTGTCTTGTGGGAGACGCTCCTGGAAACGCCCGAGGTGCTGGAGGATGAGCGGTTCCAGACCCCCCAGCAGCAGCTTGCCCAGGCGCCGGCACTCGAGGAGAAGGCCCAGGTCTGGCTCCGACAGCACACCTCGGAGGAGATCTTCCACACGGCGCAGGGCCTGCGCCTCCTGTTCGCCCAGATCCTCAGCATGCAGGACCTCTTCCACAACGAGCACCTTCGGGCCCGCGGCTACTTCCAGCCCGTGACCCATCCAGCGCTCGGCACCGTCGAGCTCCCTGGCCTCCCCTTGCGGTTCAGCGAGACACCCGCCGAAGGGCTCCGCCCCGCGCCAATGCTGGGTCAGCACAACCGCAAGGTCTACGGCGAGCTTTTGGGGCTGGCCCCCGCGGACCTGGTCCACCTGCGGGCCTGCGGTGTCATCTAGGGTGGTGTCCTTGAGATTCGCTAAATTAATCCGCAGCGGCGAGTTGTCATGCTGAACGAAGTGAAGCATCTGGTGGGGTG
>JACQUN010000067.1 GCA_016210285.1 Chloroflexota bacterium | reverse complement strand
GTGCTGGGGCGGTGCACCCCGGCTATGGCTTCCTGGCTGAGAACCCGGCCTTTCCCCAGGCGTGCCGCGAGGCTGGCCTGGTGTTCATCGGCCCGCCGCCAGAGGCCATGCGCCTGATGGGCGACAAGGTGCATGCGCGTGCGCTGGCCAGGTCACTGGGCGTACCCATCGTCCCTGGCAGCCCCCACTGCGAGACGATGGAGCAGATCCACAAGGCGGCAGAGCAGACGGGATTCCCCCTTTTGCTGAAGGCAGCCGGGGGTGGAGGCGGGAGGGGAATGCGCAAGGTTCTGCGCATCGAGGAGCTGGAGGAGGCAGCGCGCAGCGCCCAGCGGGAGGCGGTGAGCGCCTTCGGAGACCCCAGGCTCCTGGTGGAGCGGCTGGTTGACTCCGCCCGGCACGTGGAGGTGCAGATTGTGGGGGATAGCCGCGGCCAGGTGGTGGCCCTGGGGGAACGGGAATGCAGCCTCCAGCGGCGCTACCAGAAGATTGTGGAGGAGGCCCCATCGCCGGTGGTGACGCCGACCTTGCGAGCCCGCCTCCTGGATGCAGCCACCCGGCTCGGCGAGGCCGCCGGCTACCAGAACGCCGGCACCATAGAGTTCCTGGTCGGCCCAGACCTGGACTTCTTCTTCATGGAGATGAACACGCGCCTCCAGGTGGAGCATCCCGTCACAGAGGCGGTGCTGGGCGTGGACCTCGTGCGGATGCAGATCGAGGTTGCCCTGGGCCTCCCCCTCTCCATCACGGGCCCCCTCCCCCCAAGGGGACACGCCATGGAGGCCCGCCTCTATGCTGAGGACGCGTACCGGGGTTTCCTTCCCGCCACTGGAAAGCTCCTGCTCCTTCGATGGCCTCACCTGCCTGGCCTGCGCGTGGACACCGGAGTTACGGAAGGGCAGGAGATCGTCCCGTTCTACGACCCTCTCCTTGCCAAGGTCATTGCCTGGGGAGTGGACCGCGAGCAGGCCCGCCGCCGCCTGGTGGCGGCCCTTCAGCAGACGGTTCTCCTGGGGCTGACCACCAACCAGGGTTTCTTGATTGACCTCCTTGAGAGCGCGCCTCTCGTGAACGGAATGACCTTCACCACCACGGTGGATGCCCTGGCTCTGAAGCCTCCCCCGCCATCCGACCTGGCCGTGGTGGCCGCCGCTCTCTCCCTCATGGCGGAACCCCCCCAGGGTGCGCCCCAGGGGACAGCGGCGGGAGACGACCCCTATTCCCCGTGGAAAACCCTCGGCCACTTCCGCCTATGGGAGAGGCCAGCGTGAGAAGCGTCCGGCTGAAGAACCGAGACCAGACGTATGAAGTGGAGCTAGAGGTCGCAGGGAGCCGTGTGCGCTTCCGCCTGGACCGGGGGCAGGAGAGCCAGGCTGAGGTCGGCGCGGAGCCGCCCTGGCTCAGGCTTTCGACGGCCCAGGGGCGCTACCTGCTTGCGGTCCAGGGCGTTGGGCAACGGGTGTGGGTCTGGGTCGGGGGGCGGGCCGAGGCTTTTGACCTCCAGGTGGCGGGTGCTCGGGCCCCTCAGAGGGTCCAGCAGAACCGAGAGGTTCTAGCGCCCTTGACTGGCAAGGTCGCCGCGGTTCGGGTGAAGCCCGGCGACTCGGTCCAGGAGGGGGACATCCTGGTCACCCTGGAGGCGATGAAGATGGAGTACCACCTCCGCGCCCCCTTCCCGGCCCAGGTGGAGGCGGTCGCCTGCCGGCAGGGGGAGCTGGTGGACCTGGGCCAGGTTCTGGTCCGGCTCACCCCCCCGGGAACAGCCTGAGCCAACAGGAGTGGGCGCTCGCCCACCTTTTCTGGTAACATAGTGTCGTTATGAACCCCGTTCTTGATACTGCTATCTTTCAGCTCGTGCATCGGGGCAAGGTGCGGGACACCTACGTGTCTGCCGACCTGGGCCGGGGGCTGCTGCTCATGGTCGCCACGGACCGCATCTCCGCCTTTGACGTGGTCTTGCCCACCATGATCCAAGACAAAGGGCGAGTGCTGACAGCCCTCTCCTACTTCTGGTTCCGCCAGACCACTCCCATTGTCCCCAATCATCTGGTGTACTATCCGGCAGGGGAGGCCCTTGCGAGACTCGGCCGCATAGAGCGCCTGTCAGAAAAGGCCAGGGAAATCCTGGTCAGGCTCTCCCCCGACGTCGCCTGCCAGTCTATGGTGGTTCTCAAGGCGCAGCGAATAGACATCGAGTGCGTGGTACGGGGCTACCTGGCCGGCTCCGCCTGGGCCGAGTACCAGGGGCAGGGGACAGTCCAGGGGCAGCCCATGCCCCGCGGGCTTCGGGAGGGCGAAAGACTCCCGGAGCTCCTCTTCACCCCCACCACCAAGGCCGAGACCGGCCACGACCAGCCCATGACCGAGGGTCAGGTCGTGGCGATGCTGGGAGAGCCGCTGGCCCGGCGGGTGCGGGAGACCAGCCTTGCCGTGTACCGATTTGCCCACGAGTACGCCCGCACCAGGGGTATCATCATCGCCGACACCAAGATGGAGTTCGGCCTGCTGGACGGGAACCTCATCCTGATTGACGAGCTGCTGACACCGGACTCCAGCCGCTTCTGGGATGCGGAGGGCTACGCCCCAGGCAAGAGCCAGCCCAACTTCGATAAGCAGTTCGTGCGAGATTGGCTTATCCAAAGCGGCTGGAACCGGGAGCCTCCTGCGCCTCACCTCCCGCCAGACGTGGTGGAGAAGACCCGTCTTCGCTACCTGGAAGCCTACCGCCGGCTGACAGGCCAGCAACTCCCTTGACAAGGAGCCATTCGTGCCGAAGAAAGCGACACAACCGAAAGCGCGTACCCGCAAACCGGTAGCCAGGTCTCCAGCCAAGCAGATCCGGAAGGCCAGGCGCAGGACCCGCCGCCAGTGGACGCGCTACGGCCTCATCGCCTTCGCCGGGCTCATCGGACTGCTGGTTATCATCGGGCTGGTCCTCCCGTCCGTATCGCGAGGCATCTCGCCACGGACTCCAGCACCGGGCACCTCCTCCGGAAAGGCGGGGACCCAGATGCCCGACCAGGGAGCCCAGCACATCCCACCGGGGACACCGCACTCCCCCTATAACACCAGCCCCCCCACCTCCGGCTGGCACCTGGCTTCAGCGGAGAGCTGGGGCATCCGCGCATCACCCATCGAGGACGAGCGCCAGGTGCACAACCTGGAGCATGGCGGGGTGCTCATCCAGTACAACACCCAGGACCAAGACCTTATCAGCAAGCTAGAGGCCTTCGCCAAGAAGCAGCCCAATTACCCTTGTTACCTTATCGTCGCCCCGTACCTCAACATCGTGGACCTGACTGCCAACGCCAGACACCCCATCGCCCTCACGGCCTGGCGCTGGATCGACTACCTGGACACCTACGATGAGGAGCGCATCCAGGCCTTCATCGACGCCCGCCGGGACAAGGGGCCCGAGAAGGTCGCCTGCCGGCCCTGACGAGGAGCTGCCGTGAACTTCCTGGCGAAGGTCTATGTGATCCTGAAGCCCTCGGTCAACGACCCCCAGGGGCTGGCGGTCCTGGGCGCGCTCAAGACGCTGGGCTACCAGGAGGTGAGCGCCGTCCGGGTTGGCAAGTACCTGGAGGTGCGTCTGGAGGCTCCCGACAGCGGTGCGGCGGAGCAGCGAGTGGAGGCCATGTGCCGCCAACTCCTGGCCAACCCGGTCATCGAGCTGTACCGCTTTGAGGTTCAGGCGCTGGCCGAAGCTGGCCGGGCCTAGCCCCCTGAGTTGTAAGACCGTTGAATAAATGCAGCGACTGTTGGACGGCCCCGTTCATGGTTCGACAAGCTCACCATGAACGGAGAACCCTAATCCGTTCGCCCTGAGCTTGTCGAAGGGCGGCTGGGAATATACATGTTTCTTCTGACTCAGGACGCTAGCCCTGAATAGTCCCCTTGGTGCTGGGGATCTCGCCTTGGCGCCGTGGGTCTAGCTCCACGGCGGCCCGCAACGCCCGCGCCAGGGCTTTGAAGAGGGCCTCGGCCCGGTGGTGATTGTTCACCCCTGCGAGCATCCGGGTATGCATCGTGACACGCGCCTCCACGGCAAAGGCCTCCAGAAAGTGGCGGACCTCGTCATACGGCAGTCCCCCCACGTCAGGCGCTTCCAGGCCTGTCTCCACCAGGGCGTAGCCCCTCCCACTGATATCCACCGCCACCAGGGCCAGGGCCTCGTCCAGGGGCACCGCCGCGTGGGCCATGCGGACGATGCCCCGCCCCTCACCCACCGCCTGCCGCAGGGCCCGCCCCAGGACGATGCCCACATCCTCGACCAGGTGGTGCCAGCCGGAGCCGGTGTCGCCCTGGGCTACGATAGTCAGGTCGAACAGTCCGTGGCGCGCAAGCTGGGCCAGCAGATGGTCGAACATCCCGTTGCCGGTGTGGATATCGTACTGGCCGGAGCCCTCCAGGGCCAGCTCCACCCTGACCTGGGTCTCCTTTGTATCCCGCTGCGCCGTGGCACGTCGCATTATGTCAACTCCTGGAGCAGCTCGGCGATGGCGCTCACCACAGCATCGGTGTGCTCCGGTTTCCCGACGCTGATGCGCAGGCAGTCCTGCAGACGAGCCTGGTCGAAGTAGCGCACAAAGATGCCGCGCCGCATCAGCCCCTGGTGGATGGCCTGCGCCCACCGTGCAGGGAACCGGCACAGCAGGAAGTTGCCCTTGGAAGGGTACACTGTGACCCCCGGCAGGCGACGCAGAAGGCCCAACATCCGCTCTCGCTCCTCCACGATGGCCCGCACTCGTTGGAGCAGGGAGTCGGCGTCCTCCAGGGTGGCAGCCAGGGCCAACTCCGCTGCCACGGAGACGTTGTAGGGCATCTTCATCGCCAGCAGATACCGGGTGAGCAACGGCGCCATGATGCCATAGCCCACGCGCATGCCGGCGAGGCCGGGCCACTTGCTGAAGGTCCGCAGGACCACGAGGTTCTCCCACTCCGGCACCAGGTGTGCCACCGTAAAGCCGCTGAACTCGTGGTAGGTCTCGTCCACCACCACGACCAGCCCGGTCTCCAGCAGAGCCCGGATGTCCTCCTCGGGGGTCAGGTTCCCCGTGGGGTTGTTGGGGTTGGTGACAAACACCATTTTGGTGTGCCGATCAATAACCTTGCGGACCGCCGCCACGTCCACCGCAAACTGCTCGTCCCTGGGCACGGCCACCACTGCGGCACCCTGAACGCGGGTGCAGAAGCGGTACATGCCGAAGGTGGGGGGCAGGTCAATTGCCTTGTCCTCCGGCCCGAGGAACAGGCGTGCCACCAGGTCAATAAGCTCGTCGCACCCGGCCCCCGCAACGATCTGATCAGGGTCGGTCCCTGCGTAGGCAGCCAGGGCGCGGCGGGTCTGCCGCTGGAGCGGATCAGGGTAGATATTGTAGCTTCGGTACTTCGCCAGGGCCTCCTGGACCATGGGGGAGCAACCGTAGACGTTTTCGTTGCCATCCAGCTTGATGAGCCGCTCAGGCGGAATGCCTACACGCTCGGCCAGCACCTCCGGCGGGTCCACCCCAACGTAGGGCTCAAGGTCGTGGAAGTGGGGCCGCACCAACTGCACCACGGGTGGTCGCTTATCCATTCTTCTCCCTCCTCTCGCGCGACGGGGACAGCGGCCTTTGGGGCTGCCGTTTCCCCTGGCGCCCGCGGAGGTTCACCGCCTGGGCATGGCCCTCAAAACCCTCGGAGCTGGCCAGCGAGGCGGCTGCGCCACTCAGGGCGGCGAAGGAGTCCGGCCCCAACGCCACCACGGAGGTCACCTTCTGGAAATGCTGCACACCCAAGGGGGAGCTGAAGCGGGCCGTAGCCCCCGTCGGCATGACATGGCTGGGCCCCGCCACGTAGTCGCCCATGACCTCAGGGGAGAGCTCCCCAAGGAACACCCCCCCAGCATGGCGCACCCGGCTCAGAAGACGCCAGGGCTCCCCCACCAGCAGGCACAGGTGCTCCGGGGCAAAGAGGTTGGCCAGCTCCACGGCCTCCTCAAGGGTGTCCACCAGCACCGCCAGCCCCTGGGCCTCCAGGGCCTGGGAGGCCACGTCCCTTCTGGGCAGCCGCACCAGTTGCCGCGCCACCTCCCGCTCCACCTGGGGCAGCAGGGCAGGCGAGGTGGTGATGAAGATTGGCGAAGCCATCAGGTCGTGCTCTGCCTGGGCCAGGAGGTCGGCGGCGCACAAGGCTGGGTTGGCAGAGGCGTCGGCAATGACCACCGTCTCGGTGGGCCCGTAGAGGCCGTCCACTGCCACCTGCCCGTAGACCATCCGTTTGGCAAGGGTGACGAAGATGTTCCCTGGCCCGCAGACCATATCCACTGCTGGCACGCTCTCGGTGCCATAGGCCAGGGCCGCGACCGCCTGAGCGCCCCCCATGTGGAAGAGCCGGTCCACCCCCACTAGCTCTGCCGCTGCCAGCACGCCAGGGCTGGGGCCTTCCGCAGGGCCAGGGGAGGCCAGCACCACCTCCCGGACCCCCGCCACCCGCGCCGGGATGGCAGTCATAAGAACCGTCGAGGGGTAGGCAGCCCTCCCTCCAGGGATGTAAATGCCGACGCGCTCCAGGGGCAGCACTAACTGACCATAGCCCTGGGTAAAGTCCATCCAGCTCTGGTGAAGGCTTGCCTGGTGGAAGACCTGGATACGATGGACAGCGGCTTCCAGGGCCTTCCTCAACCTGGGAGGGGTCTGCCTCAGGGCCTGCCTCCAGCGGCTCCGTGGCACCTCAAGCGCCTCCAGTTCCACGCCGTCAATGCGGCGGGTGTACTCCCGCACCGCCTCATCGCCCGTTCTGCGCACATCGTCCAGGATGCGGGCAACCGCCTCGCCCAGGGGCAGGGGCTTGCCAAACACCCGCGCAATGCCATCCTGGAGCTGAGGAGGAACCTGCTGGGAGTCGAGCATGCTCCGGCGCCGGAGCAGGGCCTGGGCCGCGGGATAGCCCTCTACGACTCTCACGCCAGATACCTCCTGGCGATACGCAGCACCTCTCCGATGGCCTTTTCCCGGAATGCAACGACCTGCTCCAGGGGAACGCGCTGGTAGATCCGCTCCAGCCCCTCGGGGACAGATTGGAGAAACACCTCAGCGAACTGCTGGGCCGCCGTGTGGTCCTGCGTCGGCTGCCGCCGGGCAAAGCCACGGAGTCGGTCCCACGTGAATCCGCGCTCACAAGCCTGCTGCACCCACTCCCGCCAGGCCCGCAGGGTAGGGGGGTCAATGAACCCTACCTCAACGCCGTCCTCGGCGTTGGCGAGGAGGAGGCGTGCCTCAGGCAGATGGGGTGCACCCTCCCGGTCCATCTCCAACTGAAGGGCGCGATCCATCATGTTCCCCTGGATATGATCCTGGTACACCGACCCGTTGCCGAAGAAGGGCCTGTACAGCTTCACCACCCAGGCCTGGTCCGCCACCAGGTGGGAGACATACCCCACGACGAAGGCGCGGGTCGCCTCCCCAAGCTGCGCGGCGCAGGCAAGCTGGGGGTGCGCCTGGAAGAGGCCCTGGACCCCGGCGCTCATGTCCTCGCTGTCCAGCGGGGCAAAGTGGGTCTGCTCCCGTGTCCAGCGGGTGATGATGCGGATATCCGGGGCTGTAGCTCCCAGCACATAGGCCCCCCTGTGCCGCTCCACCGCGGGATGGCAAAGGCGGTCTGCCATCTCCAGCGCCAGGGCGATATGTGCGCTCAGGTTAGGCATGGGGATGCCCCCTCAGGTGCTGCAACAGCCCCTGGTACGCCTCGCATTCCCGCTGAAAAAGATAGTCTGGGCGGGTGACGCTGATGGCGTTGCCCCCCATAAGCCGCAGGTGTTCCACCGCCTCCAGGACGCGCTCCTTGTGGATGACAATGGTAACGGCATACCAGCCGACCTCTCCGGAGAGCACGGGGGAGATGGTGGGGCCCTGCACCCCTGCCACCTCGCGGCGCTGCATCACGTGCGCCGCCACAGCCTCTGCCGATTCCCCGTGGATGTTGGCTGAGACGCGGTAGTGGTCTTCAGCCCGCAGGTGCCCCTCGATGCGCTCCAGGATCGTCTTGGTGCGCTGGAGCTTGACGGACTCCTCCCCCAGAAGACGCCGATTCCCCACCAGACAGGCCTGGGAGGCCAGGATAGTGCCATCTGTCACCGTCTTCAGCCGGTTCTCCCGAAGGGTAGTGCCGCTGGAGGTGATGTCGGCGATGAAATCCGCATAGCCCATGGCGGGCGCCACCTCCAGGGTGCCGCTCGCGGGAACCAGCGTGAAGTAGTTGATGCCACGGGCATGAAGGAACCTCTCCACCAGGCGCGGATACTTGGTCGCCACGCGCAGCTCCCGGCCCTGCTCCCGGAACTCCACCGACAGGTCAGCCAGGTCGGCGGTGGACACCACATCGATCCAGGCGTCCGGGACAGCGAGGACCAGCTCACAGCGGCCAAAGCGCAGGTCTTCCAGGACGGTGATCGCGTCACTGTCCTCATGGCGGAACTCGGCAAAACGGTCCAGCCCCACTATGCCCAGGTCAGCGCTGCCCTCTTCCACCTTCAGGGAGATATCGGCGACGCGCTGGAAGAGCACCACCACACCGCTGACCGTCCCCAACTCTGCGGTGTATCGGCGCGCGCTGGCCCTCTCCACCGGCATCCCACAGGACTGGAGGAATCGCAGAGCCGGCTCGTGCAGCTCGCCGTCACTTGGGATGGCCAGCCGCAGGACCTCCTGCCTAGCTCTGAACCCAGTATCGCTCGCTCGTTCCACGTTCGTCCACCATCACGAGAGCAGCAGCGCCCCTGGCTGCGGCATGCCTCAGATACGCCTGGAGGTCACCGTCCTGCAGGGCCACCTCGGCGGCTTCGCCCGCCAGGCGCAGGGCATCGGCCACCTTGAGCACCTGGGGGTAGGCGCCAGGAGCCTGCGGGGCCACCATGACCCGCCGGGGGCGTCGTCCGCCAGCGTCGCCACGCCAACCCTGAGCCTCCCGGAGACGAAGCAGGGGCTCCAGGGTGAAGGCAAAGCCCAGGGCCGGCGCGTCCTCCGCTGCCCCCAGGGCCTTCGCCAGGCCGTCATAGCGCCCGCCACCGCCAAGGGAGCACGACCCTGCATCCCCCACACATACATCGAAGACGAGTCCGGTGTAGTACGCTATACCCCGTGCCAACCCCAGGTCCAGGGCAAGGGTGACCCCCTTCAACTCATAGAGCCCCAGGAACTCCAGGGCCCGCTCCAGCGCGGCCAGCGGCTGGCTGCTGAGGCCGTACTCCCGCACCAGGAGGCGGAGCCGCGACAGCGCCTCGCTGGGGAGGCCGTGGACCTGGGCCACATCGCGGAGGAAGACCAGCGCCCGCTGCAACCGCTGGGTCCCGTCGCTGCCGTGTAGTTTCCGCACAAAACGGGCGACAATCTCCTCCGGTGGCCGGCTGCCCACCGGGTGCTCCAGGGAGGAGGCCAGGAGGCCACGCACAATCCTCGCCGCCTCTCCCTCGGGCAGGTTCGCCATGGCCTCCGCCTCCAGGGCATGCTCCTGGCTCCTGAAGAGCCCAAGAGCCTCTCCCTGGCCCTGAACATGCCTCAGCCCCTCTGCACCAGCCCTAAGCTGTGCCACACTGCTCATCAGGAACATCTGGGCCCGCTCAGAGAGGGAGAACTGCCGCAAGAGACCGTGGAGAAGCCCCACATGGCCGAGCACGACGGTGATCTGGTTGAGGCCCAAGGTTGCCAGGGCGCGACATGCCGCAGCAACAACCTCAGCGTCGGCCTTCGGCCCGGGCTCTCCGATGAGCTCCGCTCCAAGCTGGGTGAACTGCCGCTCCTCGTCCTGAGATGCAGGCGTGTAGCGGAAGACAGGGCCGGCGTACTGCCATCGCACCGGCAGCGCCCCCCGGGGAGGATGCTGGATGAAGTGGCGGATCACCGCTGAGGTGTACTCCGGCCTCAGGCTGACGCGGCGGCCGCCCGGCTCGGTGAAGGTGTACATCCTGGCGGCCAGCTCACCGCCAGATTTTCGCAGGAAGAGATCAGTGGTCTCCAGGACCGGGCTCTCAAAGATTCGATAGCCGTGAAGGGTCAGGAACCGCTGAAGCTCCTCCCTGGTCCGGTGAAGCCGAAGGTACTCTTCCTCCCCGAGGTCGCGCATACCGATGAGCCGCTCCAGGCTCTCTTGCCTCATAGCTCCTCCTGGGTGGGTCACGGCCCATTGTACAGGATGGCCGTAGGGGCTTCAACGCCCGTACAGGGACACGGGGCAAGGTATATAATAGATAGCGGAAGGACGCCAGACACCAGGAGAGAAGGATGCTGCGGCGCGGGCTCCTGTTTTCCCTTGCCCTGGGGTTGCTCGCCATGGCGCTCTTGCCCTGGAAGGCAGCCCACGGTGACTCCCCGGTCGTGGTGGTTCTTCAGGTGAAGGGCATCATCACCCCAGTCCTTGCTGACTACGTGGAGCGCGGCATTGCCATTGCAGAGAGTCGAGGCGCGGTGGCCACCGTCATCCAACTGGACACCCCTGGTGGGCTGGATGAGGCGATGCGGGACATCATCCAGCACATCGTGAACGCCCCCATGCCGGTGGTGGTGTACGTATCGCCAGCGGGGGCCAGGGCAGCCTCTGC
Source organism: Chloroflexota bacterium (assembly GCA_016210285.1). The sequence continues at coordinate 2,384 of JACQUN010000067.1, read as the reverse complement.
CGGCGCTTTCATCACCATCGCCGGCCACGTCGCCGCCATGGCGCCCGGAACCGGGATCGGGGCGGCCCACCCCGTGGCGCTGGGCCAGGGCGGGGAGCAGCAGGTCTCCTCCACCATGGAGTTGAAGGTGCTCAATGACGCGGTGGCCTATATCAAGAGCCTGGCCGAGATGCGGGGGCGGAACGTGGAGTGGGCAGAGAGCGCCGTCCGTCAGAGCGCCTCCGTCCAGGCCAGCGAAGCCCTCAGGCTTGGTGTGGTGGATGTGGTCGCGCCGGACCTCCCCAGCCTCCTGAAGGAGATCCACGGGCGCAAGGTGAAGCTCCTCACCCGAGAGGTGGTGCTGCAAACACAGGGCGCCCGCATCCTGCCCGTGAACATGTCCCAAGCGGAGAGCTTCCTGCTCACCATCAGCAACCCCAACATCGCCTTCATCCTGCTCAGCCTCGCCATGCTAGCCCTCTTCTTTGAGCTGGCAAATCCGGGGGCAGTCTTCCCTGGCGTCGTGGGGGGCATCCTCCTCCTCACGGCCCTGTATTCCGTGGGGACCCTGCCGGTGAACTGGGCGGGACTCCTCCTCATCGCACTGGCCTTCATCCTCTTCGTCTCGGAGGTCTTCGTCACGAGCCACGGGGTGCTGGCCATGGGTGGCGTGGTGGCACTCATTCTGGGGGGACTGCTCCTGATCAGCACCAGTGCGCCGCCCAACCTCCAGGTTGACCGTCGGCTCATTGCAGGGGTCGCAAGTGTCGTCGTCCTGTACTTCGTCTTCGTCATACGGGCCATCGTGCGGGCTCGCCTGCGCCGGCCCACCGTTGGCACCGAAGACCTTATCGGCAAGACAGCGGTTGCCCGCACACCCCTCCGCCCGGAGGGGATGGTCTTCATCGGCGGTGAGCGCTGGACCGCCACGTGTGAGGATGCCCTTGTGGAGGAGGGTGAAGAGGTGGTGGTGAGGGCCGTGGAGGGCCTTCGCCTGCGGGTCGGAAAGAAGGAAAGGGGGTAGCGATATGCTTGCGTGGATTATCCTGGCCGCCGCTCTTGTCCTGTCGCTTCTGATCCTGATCCCCGCTTCGGTCCGTATTGTCCAGGAGTACGAGAGGGGGGTTATCTTTCGGCTGGGAAGGCTAATGGGGCCCCGAGGGCCTGGCATCTTCTTCCTCATCCCCTACGTGGAGCGGATGGTGAGGGTAGACCTGCGCATCGTCACCATGGACATCCCTGCCCAGGAGTGCATCTCCCAGGACAACGTGACGGTTCGAGTGGATGCCGTGGTGTACTTCCGGGTGGTGGACCCCTCCCTGGCAGTGGTGCGCGTGGCGGACTTCGTGCGCGCCACCTCCCTCATCTCCCAGACCACCCTGCGCAGCGTGGTCGGGCAGTCTGATTTGGATGACCTCCTCTCCCGCCGGGAGCAGATGAACCAGAAGCTCCAGAAGATTATTGACGAGCAGACGGAGCCCTGGGGCGTGAAGGTCAGCGTGGTGGAGGTGCGGGACGTGGAGATCCCTGCGGAGATGCGCCGGGCCATCGCACGCCAGGCGGAGGCCGAGCGGGAGCGGCGGGCCAAGGTCATCCACGCCGAGGGCGAGTTCGAGGCGGCGGCGCGGCTGGCTCAGGCCGCCCACGTAATCCAGACCGAGCCGGCTGCCATCCAGCTCCGCTTCCTTCAGACCGTAAAGGACATCGTATCAGAGCGCACCAGTACCCTGGTCTTTCCCCTCCCCATTGATCTGCTCACTTCCTTCCTGGGTCGAGGAGGCGAAGCCCGGCAGGCGCCACCCTCGCCACCAGCGGCCCCACCCGCGCCCGCAGCGCCGCCGTAGGGGTGTGGGCGCAGGGGGCTAATTCACCACCCGATTCTCCCCCTTGCCAGAGGCGGCAGAAAGAGGGCCATTGGAATCGCGGAGGGACGAACAAGTTCAGTCCCCGGCCTGGGGAGCCACCCATCCTGAGACACACGGTGTGCCACGCGGGTTCCGTGAGTGGGCACCGCACGGGAGAAGACCAAAGGAGGAGCTTGATGAACCCGGAGGAAACCGTCCGGAGGATCGCCTATCAACTGTGGGAGCAGCAGGGCCGCCCAGAGGGGCGGGCCCTGGACCACTGGCTGGCTGCTGAGCAAGTTTGGCGGGAGCAGGAGGGGGCAGCGACAAGGCGACTTGCCAGCCCGTCCGCTCCTCCCATGCTTTCCCCACAGGGTGGGCCTACCGCTGCCCAGAAGCAGAGGGCGAGGAGCCCAAGGCGGCAGGCCAGATAACCACCAGCCAGGGGCTCCGGCCTGCGGCCCAGGACGCTAGCTGTTAGTGTGGTGTCCTTGAGATTCGCTAAACTAATCCGCAGCGGCGAGTTGTCATGCTGAACGAAGTGAAGCATCTGGTGGGGTG
>JACQUN010000062.1 GCA_016210285.1 Chloroflexota bacterium | reverse complement strand
GGGTCCTGGCGGTGCTTCTTGCCATCCTCTTCGTCCTTCTGCTCCTGCCCGCCCTGCTGGCCATGAGCCTGGAGGCCACGGTGCTGAACCCCGGCTTCCTCAAGGCAAAGCTCCGGGAGGCAGACATCTACGCCGCAGTTCATCGTGAGGTGCTCCCAGAGCAGGTGAAGAAGCAGACGGCCCTGGGTGGTGACCTCCCCTTCACCAGGGAGGAGGCGGCCGCGCTGCTCCAGAAAACCCTGCCAGTGGCGTGGCTCCAGGAGAAGACGGAAGAGGCCCTGGATGCCGTTGCCCCCTACCTGGCAGGGCGTCAGCCCACCTTTGCCATCAGTGTCCCCCTGGCCGACCGCAAGCAGACGTTTACCTCTGAGCTGCTGTCGCTGCTGGAGCGGCGCTACACCGCTCTTCCCGACTGCACCCTGGCACAGCTCCCTCGACTGGCGAACTTTCAGGGCTTCCCGGAGTGCAAGCCCCCTGGTGTCCCCTTTTCCACGGCTGCGGAGACCCTGGGGGTCAGGCGGATCCTCCAGGAGCAGGTGAATCTTGCCCTCCCGGACAGCTTTGCCTACTCCGATAAAGACCTGCGGCGAGACAACCCCGATGCGGCCAGCGTGGCCCAGCAGGTCGGGCGGGCCCGAAGGGGCGTACTGTTGCTAGATGTGATCCTGATTGTGCTGCTGCTCCTGGTTGGGGTGCTGGGTGGCCGGGGCCTCTGGGGGAAGCTGCAGTGGACAGGCCTGACCCTGCTGGTCGGCGCGGCCCTGGCGCTGGCCGCTGCTGCCGGGGCAGCCTCGCAGGCGCGAAGTCTGGTGGAGACTGGGGTCTCCTTCTCTGGCCTGCCTGCGGGGGTGGATGCGAAACTGAGCGGGCTGGCGAAGCTGGTGGTGGACGGTTTGGTGGGGGCTGTGACCCGCAAGGCCCTGGTTCTGCTGGTCGTTGGGGTGGTGGTCGCTGCCCTGGCCTGGCTGATGCCTGCGCTGCGTCGGCGGGGCCGGGGCCAGGCCAGGGGCTAGGGGCAGCTTGTGAGAGGAGTGGGCCTTTCACCCTTCCACAAGCTCAAGGAGAGGGGAGCACCCCTTCTGCGCCTGCGGTCTGGCAGGCTCACCACGAGGGGAGAGAGGGTGTGACCTGTTGGAACGTGCTCTTCTTGACGCCTCTTTGAGGCCAACGTAGAATCACCACGAAGCCCGTTGGTGAGGTCGTGATGCAGGAACGGGTGGTCTCGGGCAAGCCCCAGACCGAGGACTCCACGCTGGACCGGACGCTGCGCCCCCGGCGGCTGGAGGAGTACGTCGGGCAGGGGACAGTCAAGGAGAACCTGGGCATCGCCATCCAGGCCGCTAAGCTGCGGGGCGAGTCCCTGGACCACGTGCTTCTCTACGGGCCCCCGGGCCTGGGCAAGACCACCCTGGCCTACATCATCGCCCAGGAGATGGGGGTGAACATCAAGGTTACCTCCGGCCCTGCCATCGAGCGGGCGGGCGACCTGGCGGCCATCCTCACCAACCTCCAGAAGGACGACATCCTGTTCATTGACGAGATCCACCGCCTGAGCCGGGTCGTGGAGGAGGTTCTGTACCCTGCCCTGGAGGACTTTGCCCTGGACCTGGTTATTGGGAAGGGGCCTGGCGCCAGGAGCCTGCGGCTGAAGCTCCCCCCTTTCACCCTCATCGGCGCCACCACCCGCTACGCTATGATGAGCCCGCCGCTGCGGGACCGCTTCGGCCTGGTGCACCGCCTGGAGTTCTACTCGCCCGACGAGATTGCTGCCATCCTGCGCCGCTCTGCCCGAATCCTGGGGGTTCAGGCGGAGGAGGAGGGCATCCGCGAGGTCGCCAGCCGGGCTCGCGGCACCCCCCGCGTCGCCAATCGCCTGCTCAAGCGGGTGCGGGACTACGCTCAGGTGATGGCCGACGGGGTGATCACGCATCGGGTTGCCCAGGAGGCCCTGGCCCGCCTGGAGGTGGACGCCCTGGGGCTGGACCAGATGGACCGCCAGGTGCTGCGCGCCATCGTCGAGAAGTTCGACGGCGGGCCCGTGGGACTGGAGACCATCGCCATGTCCATCAGCGAGGACCCGGACACCATCATGG
>JACQUN010000061.1 GCA_016210285.1 Chloroflexota bacterium | reverse complement strand
CCTGAGCCGGACCTGCCGCCCCTCTCCATCAACCGAGAGTGGGTGGCCCAGGTACAGGCTCGGCTCCCTGAGCTGCCCGATGCCCGTCGGGAGCGGTTCCAGGCCCAGTACGGGCTGTCTCGCTACGACGCCACGCTTCTCACCGTCTCCAAGGCTATGGCAGACTTCCTTGAGGCGTGTTTGAAGCTCAAGCCAGTGGAGGGGGAGACCCTGCATCGCCGCGCCAAGGCCGTGAGCAACTGGATGCTGGGAGACTTCTTGCGGCTGCTGAACCTCAGCGGGCTTGAGCCAGAGGGGTCCAGGGTGACCCCGGCAGGGCTTATGGGGCTCATTGACCTGGTGGAGGCCGGGACTGTCAGCTCTACCCAGGGCAAGGTGGTGCTGGAGGAGATGTTCAACACCGGCAAGGGCGCCGGCAGCATCGTGGAGGAGAAGGGTCTGGTGCAGATCAGCGATGCCAATGCCGTGCGCCCCGCCGTCGAACAGGCCATCGCAGCAAACCCCCAGGCCCTCTCCGACTACCTCAGGGGAAAGGAGACCGCCATCCGGTTCCTGGTGGGACAGGTGATGAAGCTGACCCGGGGGAAGGCGAACCCCGCCCTGGTCAACGAGCTTCTGAAGCAGCGGCTGGAAGCCTTGAGGCAACCATAGATGGGGAAGGCTCCTGCGACCCCTGTTGCACCCCCTGGGCGCCCGATGACCAGCGAGCCGAGCGTGTTCTCTGGTGCGTGGGAGTGGCTTGCCCCGGGAGTGGGAGTGAAGCGGTGGGCCCTGCTGGGAGGTGCCGGCGTGGCGATGGCGCTCTACGGCCTGCTCATCCTGTTGCCTCTCCCTGGGGTATTCCCCTGGGAGACCCTGGCTCCTGTTGCTGGCGCCGGTGGGCTCCTCCTGGGGGGCTTGGGGGCTGTGGTGGCATCCCGCGGGCTCTATCGGGCTCTAGGCTCGGTGCGTGCCCACGCGGGTGAACCAGAGAGCCTGCCCCGCGCCCTCCGGCGGCGCCGGCGCCTGGCGCGGGGGCCACGGGTGGTAGTCCTTGGGGGTGGCACGGGCCTCTCTACCCTGCTGCGGGGGCTCAGGGAGTACACCTCCAACCTTACCGCCGTGGTGACCGTGGCCGACGATGGGGGGAGCTCCGGGCGGCTGCGGCAGGAGCTGGGCATTCCGCCCCCCGGGGACTTCCGAAACTGCCTGGTGGCCCTTTCCGAAGCGGGTCCCGAGCTGGCCGAGGTGTTCCAGTACCGGTTCGGGCAGGGCTCAGGGCTGGAGGGGCACAGCCTGGGCAACCTCCTGATTGCAGCCCTCACCCGCCTCACGGGCAGCTTTGAGGTGGCCCTCCACGAGGCGGAGCGCCTGCTTGGGGTACGGGGCCGGGTCCTGCCCTGCACCCTGGCCGACGTGAGGCTGCAGGCCCGCACGGTGGATAACGAGGTGGTCAATGGGGAGGCCAGCATCCAGGCCCGGGGCAGGCCGATTCAGCGGGTCTGCCTGGAGCCCCCCGACCCCCCTGCCTATCCGGAGGCCCTGCGGGCCATCGCGGAGGCCCAGCTCCTGGTAGTGGGGCCCGGCAGTCTCTACACCAGCATCCTGCCGGTCCTGCTCGTGGCAGGGATGGCGGAGGCGATTCAGGCGTCCCCAGCGGTGAAGGTCTATGTCTGCAATGTCGCTACCCAGCGGGGAGAGACGGAAGGGTACTCCGTTGACGACCATCTGCGCTCCATCCGGCGCCATGTGGGAGATACCCCGGTGGACTGGGTGCTGGTCAACCGGCGGCTCATGCCGCTGGACCCACGGCTTGGCGCAGAGGCGGTGGTCCTGGGGACCCCTGGGCCTCGGTGCAGGGTGCAGGTGGTTGAGGCGGATGTTGTGGACGAGGATGCGCCCACGCACCACCACTCCGGGAAGCTGGCGGCTGCGCTGATGAAGCTCTATAATGAGAACAAGACTCGGCGGGCCAGGGAGAGGTCATATGACGCGTCTCGGTCGCGCTCTCAGGCCCCGGCGGGGCAACCCTTGGGAAGTGAGGCATCCCGGTGCAGACCTACCTGAACGTTGCTGAGGTCCTCGTCTCTCTCCTCCTGGTTCTTACCATTGTCCTGCAGGTGCGAGGGCAGGGCACCGGCCTCTTCTCCTCGGCCCAGAGCACCTTTCGCGCCCGCCGTGGGCTGGAGAAGACCCTCTTCCAGTTCACCATCGGGCTGACTGTGCTCTTTGTCATCATCTCCATCCTCAGCGTGCGCTTCGCCGGGTTGTAAGCCCCTGTTTGATGACAAGCCCCATCATCACCCTGCTAACCGACTTCGGAACGGCTGGCCCCTATGCTGCTGCTGTCAAGGGGGCCATCCTGGGCATCACCCCCTCTGCCGCTATTGTTGACATAACCAACGATGTCCCGCCCCAGGACATCCATGCGGCGGCCTTCATCCTGGGATCTGTGTACCGCAGCTTCCCACCGGGGACGATCCATCTGGCCGTGGTGGACCCTGGGGTGGGGACGGCCCGTCGGCCCCTGCTGCTGGTGACCCCCCACGCCCTCTTCGTTGGCCCTGATAACGGCATCTTCACCTACGTCCTCCGCGACGCCCTTCCCGCCGAAGAGGACCGCCCCCTATCCTTCTTGCAACCTTTCACTCTTGCGGTGCCCGGGGGCATCCATGCTTACGCTTTGACCGTTCCCCGCTACTGGCGCCACCCGGTGAGCTCCACCTTCCATGCCCACGACATCTTCGGTCCGGTGGCAGCTCACCTTGCCAGGGGCGAGACCCCGGAGCGCCTTGGGGAGCCTGTGGAGGGGGTGACCTGCCTGTGGGTCCCTTGGGCTCGCTGGGCGCAGGACACGCTGGAGGGGCTGGTGCTGGCGGTGGACCCCTTTGGGAACGCCATTACCAACGTACCCGGACGCTTGCTGGAGGGCCGCCAGGTGGTGCTGGAGATCGGGGGGAGGCGCATCCACGGGATCAAGAAGACCTATGCCGAGGGCGATGGTCTCCTGGCGGTGGTGGGCAGCCACGGGCTGGTGGAGGTCTCGGTGCGCAACGGCAACGCCGCCCGCGTCCTGGGTGTGGGGGTTGGCCATCCCGTCTGGGTGAGGGGCGGCGAGCGAACTGCCTCAGGCCAGGCGACGGGGGGCACGCCAGCCTGACCGTCCGATGAGTCCTTTGCAGAAGCTGCGGCGGGGCATCATAGCCCTGTGTAGCCACTGAGCGTGGGGGGGCCCCACATCCCGCTTCAAGATGCGCTCAAACTCTCGCTTCGTTAGCTGAGTTGTCCCAGTCCGTCTGGCCTGCTTTTGTTGCTTGTCCGTCATTCTGCCTGTGGCTTGGTGTAGCCAAGCCGTCCACATTTTTGACACAGATAGGTTTCTTCAACTTGAAGCGGGCCATCGCACTGCGGGCAAGGCTTTCCTATACTGACCCGACCTCGCCTTCGCGCAAGAGCCCATAAACCACCAGCGTTCAAAACCAACCAACCATAGAGTCCGTCCACTAGATGAGGAATGGGTATCTTCGAAAGGTCAACGGCACCCCAATAGTTCAGTGCTACCACAACCACAACACCGACTGTTGAACCCCCACCGAGCCTGTTCACAAGGTTGGTAGGCAGTTTGTCCAAGTTCATGAACTATTCAGTCCATTTCAGCGCAGTCCGGCAATATGGGCAAGGGTTGGCGCCCTTCGGAACCTGATTTCTACATACAGGACATTTAGGACGTGATAGAGCATCAATAACCGCGACAGCCGCTAACCCGCCCAGAAAGGCCAGAATAATAGCAGCAAGTGCCTTGCCACCGTCGCCGCCTGCCATAAGCCAGCGTCTCCATTGAATGAGCGTCCTAGCTAGACCAACCATACTGCACCATATTCCATACTGTCAAGGGATACTCACCAAGAGCATTGTGAGGCTATCTCATGGGTGAAGGGGGAAAGGCGTATTCCAGCCTTGCACAACAGGCTGTTGAAAAAGGGGTGATCAGAGGGGCGAAGCCCCTTTGACGGGG
>JACQUN010000085.1 GCA_016210285.1 Chloroflexota bacterium | reverse complement strand
GGGTCCCTCAGCGTGGATGCGGCCACCACCCTGCACGGGCTCTTCTGGTGGGCACACCTCCTGGTCATCCTGGGCTTCGCCGTCTACATCCCCTTCTCCAAACACATGCACATGATCGCCTCTCCCTTCAATGCCTACTTCCGCAGGCTGGAGCCGTCGGGGCCCCTGAGCCCCATCAAGAACCTGGAGACGGCGGAGCACTTTGGGGCGGGGCGCGTTCAGGACTTCACCTGGAAGGAGCTGCTGGATGGGTACGCCTGCGCCGTCTGCGGCCGGTGCACCGACAACTGCCCGGCCAACCTCACGGGGAAGGTCCTCTCCCCCATGCACAGCGTGGAAAACGTCAAGGGGTATCTTCTGGAGCAACGGGTTGCTTTGGTCAAAGGCGCGGAGCCTCCCCAACCCCTCATCGGCGGCGCCATCCCTGTCCAGGCCCTCTGGGACTGCCTGACCTGCGGCGCCTGCGTCCATGAATGCCCGGTGGCCGTGGAGCACATTGACAGCATCGTGGACATGCGGCGCCACCTGGTGATGGAGAAGGCGGAGATGCCCGAAACGGCCATGAACGCCCTCCAGAGCATGGAGCGGCGCGGCCACCCCTGGCGCGGCACCACCTTCACCCGCACCGACTGGGCCCAGGGCCTGGGGGTCAAGACCCTGGCCGAGGAGCCCCAGGTGGAGGTCCTGCTATGGGTCGGGTGCACGCCTGCCCTGGAGGAGCGAAGCCAGAAGGTCGCCCGGGCTATGGCCTCAGTCCTGAAGGTGGCCGGGGTGAAGTTCGGCATCCTGGGGAACGAGGAGACGTGCACCGGCGACCCGGCCCGTCGCATGGGCAACGAGTACCTGTTCCAGACGATGGCCCAGCAGAACATCGAGACCCTGAAGCGCTACAACGTGAAGAAGGTGCTGACCATCTGCCCCCACTGCTTCAACACCCTCAAGAACGAGTACCCCCAGTTAGGCGGGCAGTTTGAGGTGGTGCACTACACCGAGTTCGTGGGCGAGCTGATCCGCCAGGGCCGCCTGAAGCCGCTCAAGACCATCCAGACCACAATGGCGTACCACGACTCCTGCTACCTGGGCCGCCACAACGGCATCTACGACGCGCCGCGGGAGATCGCCCGCGCCATCCCCGGCGTGAAGCTGGTGGAGATGGAGCCCCGCATCCGGGAGCGGGGCTTCTGCTGCGGCGCTGGCGGAGGCCACATGTGGATGGAGGAAGCAGGCCAGCGGGTGAACCGCGTCCGCACCGACCACTTCCTCCAGACGGGGGCCAGGACGGTGGGGTCCTCCTGCCCCTTCTGCCTCCAGATGCTCACCGAGGGCATCTCGGCCAAGGGCGTGGCCGAGGAGAGACAGGCGGTGGACCTCCTGGAGCTGCTGGCGGAGAGCGTGGCGGGGGACGGGAAGCAGGGATAAGACGTCCACATGAGCCAAGAGGGGCGACGCCTGCGGGGCATCAGCGGCGAAGAGGCGGTAAGGGTTTTTGAACGCTTGGGCTATCGGCGAAGAAAAGGCAAGGGCAGTCACATCAATTTGGTGAAGGCGGCCAGCCCCAGGCTGACTATTCCTCTGCATGGGGAGCTGAGTGTAGGGCTACTCCTCCACGAAATCCGTAAAGCAGGGCTATCCATTCAAGAGTTTCTGGAGGCGCTTGGAGGTTGAGATGGGCGCAAAGGTATTCCAATATACGGTTATCCTGCATCGGGACCCTGACTACCAGGGCTACTGGGCGGAGGTCCCTGCCCTGCCCGGCTGCGTTTCCCAAGGCAAGACTAGGGAAGAAGCGCTCAACAACATCAAAGAGGCCATTGAGTTGCACGTAGAGGCGATGAGAGAGGATGGCGAGGATGTCCCAGTAGAGGAGTCCACGAAGGTTGTGGTGGAACTGTGAGGACTCCCAATGCGAGTAGTGTATGACGCCTCTGTGGATGTCCTTGAAGTCTATCTTAGCGACCGTATCAGGGAACTCCGCTACACCGGTAAAGAGCTTTCGCCTGGCATCATTGCCGACCTGGACGAGCAGGGGAACATCTTGAAGCTGGGGATTCTGGACGCCAGCGACCGCTACACCTCCGAGAGCCTCGCTACCTTCACCGTCGAGCGGGTGCCAGCTTAGGGCATGTAGCCAAAGAAGCCTATCCTGGTGATCCAGGAGTTACCAAGTGGAACATAGCCAACAGCAGCGAGTTCAGTGGAAGGAGAACCCAAATGCTGTGGAGCGTGGGTTTGATTTCTACCTCACGCTTTTGGAGAGGCGACTAAAGGGTGCCCCGGTTTCCTTAGTTCAGGGCCTTCGCAGGTTCTACAACGATGAACTAGCCATTGCCCTTCGTGAAACCCAGGCCCGTGGCTTGATGCACAAAGACAGCTCGGTGTTCATTGATTACGTTGAAAGCGTATTGGGCTCCAGATTTGTACCAGGCATCCAACACTGGGAACAGGTGGGGTTGGGCGCTTTCTTGGAGTGGCGCGAGCAGTTCTACCGAGCTAGAAACCTGCAGGCTCCGGACGTGCAGGATGCACTTGAGGAATGGCTTGGGCGGATGGCTCAGAGCAGGGGTGGAGTTCCAGAACGACAGGAAGTTGTTATCAATCGTTAGTTCGGGACTCGTCGTTAGCCAGGTTTCTGAAATCACTCTACGATTTTCGATGTCAAGTCTGTGAGGGCACGTTTAGGCTATCATCAGGCAGCCGGTACGCAGAGTGCCATCATCTTAGGCCGCTTGGTCGGCCACATGGCGGTGAGGATACAGAGAAGAACATAATGGTGTTATGTCCAAACCACCATGCAATGATGGACTTGGGCGTGCTCGCTATCCGGCCTCACGACTATATAATGGTGACTTTTGAGAGAAGGCGTCCTGAAAACAACCAGCCAATCAGGTTGGTGAGACATCCGATAGAGCGGGATTACGTAGAGTATCACTACTCCGAAATTTTCGGAAAAGTTGGTTGATAAACCATCTACAAGAAGCCAGGGCTTCGGCCTTAAACGCAAGTGCACCCGGCGCAGCAGGAGGACTTGACACTCCCTGCCGCTGGCGCGATAATCGCGCGCCAACAGAATTGGGGGTGCATGATGAGTCGCAAGGCCAAGCGAGTTTGGGTCGTCACCATTGAGCAGATTTATGATGGGCACTTCTATGTAGCCGCCCGCTCAAAAGAGGCTGCACGACGGTTATCATGGGCTCACTTCCAGAAGGGGAACGAGCTACGCAGCGTGAACACCCGTCCAGGCTATTTGGTCAAAGTCGGTAAAGTGAATGGCCCCCAGGCCGCTCTTTATGCGGCGCTCGAAGGCGGTGTGGACACTGATGAGGACGACTCCGAATACGCAGCACTAGCGCCCGTCCCAGAGGTGTTTTAGGCGTGACTACAGGTCAGACCCTCCCCTCCCCCGACCGCATCCAGGAGATGCTGCACGCCTTCTGGGTCTCCCGGGCACTCTTCACCGGCGTGGAGCTGGGCATCTTTGACGCCCTCTCCCGCTCGCCCGCCAGCGCGGAGGTCCTGGCCTATCACCTGCGCCTGCACCCTCGCGCCCTGGAGCGCCTGCTGAACGCCCTGGTGGCCCTGGGCCTGCTGAAGAAGGACGGCAGCCGCTACTCCAACAGCCCGGAGGCGGAGGCCTTCCTGGTCAAGGACAAGGCCACCTACCTGGGCGGGCAGGTGGAGCACCTGGCCAACCTCCACTGGCGGCTGTGGCAGCACCTGCCCGACGCCATCCGGGAGAACAGCCCCCGGCTGCGGCAGGCCTTCGGGCTGGGGTTCGACCTCTTCCACGCCATCGCCCAGGACCCGCAGCAGCTCCGCGCCTTCCTCCAGGGGATGCACACCCTCACCATGCCCGCCGCCCAGGAGATCGTGGACGCCTTTGACTTCACCCCCTACCGCTGCCTCATGGACGTGGGAGGCGGCTCCGGGGCCCTCAGCATCGCTGCCGTCCAGAAGTACCCCCACCTCACGGGCATCGTGGTGGAGCTGCCCACCGTCTGCCCCATCTCCCAGGAGTACGTGCAGCAGAATGGCGTCGCCGGCAGGGTGCGGGTGCAGCCCGGCGACTTCTTCAAGAAGGAGACTCTGCCTCAGGAATCGGACGTCATCGCCCTGGGGTGGGTCCTCCACGACTGGCCGCCAGCCAGGGCCCAGGCCATCCTGCGCAACTGCTACGAGGCACTCCTGCCAGGCGGCGCCATCCTGGTGTGCGAGAAGCTGCTGGAGGAGGAGAAGACGGGCCCCCTCTTCACCGCCCTGATGGACCTCCACATGCTGGTCTCCACCGGCGGCGAGGAGCATACCGCCTCCGAGTACCGGGCGTGGATGGAGCAGGCGGGTTTCCAGGACGTGCAGTTCAAACACCTCCGGGGCAACCGCGACCTGGCCATCGGCTACAAGCGGTAGAGAGATAGGCCGTGCTCAGCATCGTGGTGCCCGATGATGCCCCCCCTGCCGTGGCTGGCTCCCCCGTGGAGGCGCGCCTGCGGGAGCTGGGGCAGCTCCGCATCTATCCCTCGCTCTCGGCCACCGAGGAGGTGACCGCCGAGCGCATCCGGGATGCCCAGGTGGTCATCAACGTGCGCGCCACCACACCGCTCACTGCGAAGGTTCTGCGCCAGTGCCCTCACCTCAAGCACATCGCTGTCTTCGGCATCGGCGTGGACAACATAGACCTGGCGGCGTGCCAGGAGCTAGGGATTACTGTGACCAACACCCCTGGCTACTCAGCGGCGGCAGTGGCCGAAGCGGCGATTGCCCTGGCCCTGGCCGTGGTGAGACGCATCCCGCAGAACGACCGCCTCATCCGGCAGGACGGCTGGGCCAGGGAGCCGGTGGGCCAGCTCCACGGCAAAACCCTGGGGGTCATCGGGGTGGGGGCTATCGGGCAGCGGACCGCCCGGCTGGGCGCTGCCCTGGGGATGCGGGTCATCGCCTGGACCTTCCACCCCTCCCCGGAGCGGGCGCAGGAGTACGGAGTGGAGTTCCTCTCCCTGGGGGAGCTGCTGCGGGCCGCCGATGTGGTCTCCCTGCACCTGCCCCTGACCGAGGCCAGCCGCGGCCTCCTGGGGCGACGGGAGCTGGGTCTGATGAAGCCCACTGCGGTGCTGGTGAACACGGCCCGGGGCGCCATCGTGGACGAGGAGGCCCTGGCAGAGGCGCTGCGGGAGCGGCGCATCGGCGGGGCAGGGCTGGACGTCTTCGCCGTGGAGCCCTTGCCGCCCGGACACCCCCTGAAGGCCCTTGACAGCGTGGTTCTCTCCCCCCACAACGCCGCCATGACCCCCGAGACAGCCCTGGCAGGGCTCCAGATGGTGGCTGAGAACATCGCCGCCTGGCTGGAGGGGAACCCCAGCAGGGTGGTAGCTTAGGGCCCAGGGGCCACCACCCCAGACTGCCTTGGCCCTGGGCCAGAGTGAGGCGCTCCCTATGGGGCGCCGCCGCAGCCTCCACCTAGTGTCCTGACAGGCGTTCTAGTGACATTAATATCGACTGTGGGGTTTTGGTCCAATGAAACCGCTTGCCTTCCCTGTTGAACTTCTCAACGAAAGCCAGGAGCTTGGCCACCAGGTCCGACTTGGAGG
>JACQUN010000057.1 GCA_016210285.1 Chloroflexota bacterium | reverse complement strand
TCCGAGGACCCCGCTGCCGACGAGCGCAGGCTTCGGGAGGCGGTGAAGGTGCTGCTGGAGTACCCGGGCCAGGACCAGGTGGTGGTGGAGGTGCAGTCAGGGCCGCGACGGGTCCGGCTGGCGCTGGGTGCCATCGCCACGGGCTATAGCCCCGACCTGCACCGCCTGCTCGAAGAGATGCTGGGCGCTGACGGGGTTGTGGTGGAGGCGGGGGAGTAGCGCGGCCAGGGCCGCCCTGCGAACCCCTCTAGTGTCCTGAGTCAGAAGAAGCATGTATATTTCGGCCCGCCCTTCGACAAGCTCAGGACGAACGTTTTTCCCGTTCATGGTGAGCCCGTCGAACCATGAACGGGGGCACTGCAACTCTAATGCCCCCCATTATCTATGAAACGGATTAGCAACTCAGGACTCTAGAAGCTCTCTGTGGTATCATGAGGCTACTCCATGAAGTGAGGGGTTCCCCGTGGCGCTTTCCCGGGATTTGCTTCGGGATCCAGACCCCCAGGTGCGGCTCCAGGCCATCCGCAGCGCAGCGGAGGGTGGCGACCCCCAGGCGGTGGAGCTCATCGGGCAGGCCCTGCTCTCCGACCAGAGCCCTGTCGTTCGCTCCGAGGCGGCGCGCTCCCTGGGGCTTCTCGACCAGCGGCGGGGCATCGCTTTCCTCATCAAGGCCGCGAGGGATGCAGACCCAGGGGTTCGGCAGTCGGTGGCGGGCGCCCTCCAGCGCCTTGCCCAGTCCCCTGGCGGGAGCCCCGCGCCATCCCTGGAGGAGTCCATGCGAGGCTGGGCTGCCCGGAGCTTGGGGGACCTGCCTGCGCGTCCGGACGAGCCGCCCCACGAGCCAACCCCTCAGGAGAAGCAGGTTTTCCACGGCTGGGCCTCCGTGGCCCTCACAGAGCTGGGCGAACCGGTTGAATACGAGACTGCCGCAGCAGCGCTGGAGCAGGCGGAGGAGGGCCTGGATGAGGAGGGAGGCGAGCGTCAGGCCCAGCGGGCCGTGGAGCGCCTGGTCCGGCAACTGGACCATGTGGATGACGTGGTCCGCCAGAGCGCGCTGGTGACCCTGGCCTCCTGGCGTGACCCCAGGGTGCGAGCTGCGTTGCTGCAAGCTGCCGAGGGGGGGAGCACGACCCTTCAAGAGGCGGCACGCGACGCCCTCCAGCGGTGGGAGAACGCCTCGAAGGGACCTCCATCCCCTGATATTCGTATCCGGGTGCAGGGTTTCCGCGACCTGGGGGTGGGTCGCGAAGGGGTGCTTCAGGTGGCCGTGGAAAATAGGGGCACCGGAGACGCCCAGGAGTTCACCCTCTCGTGCAACCACTCCGTCTCTGGGGCTGCCTTCACCGTGGCGAAGCTGCCGCCGAAGGAGAAGGGGGTGGTGGAGCTTCGGGTGCGGCCAACCGAGGCGGGGTCTGGTGTGCTCTTCCGCGTTCAGGCGAACTACCGGGCGCCGTCTGGAGGGGCAAAGGAGCTTTCCACCAACGCCCTCCTGCCCGTGGAGGCCAGTGTGCCTCCTGCGACTCCCCCTATCCCCAGGCGCTGCCCCGCCTGCCAGGAAAGCCTTGACCTCCCCAGGGCTCCGCGCTTCTGCCCCTACTGCGGCGCCCCGCTCCCCACCTAGCAGAGCCAGCCTGGCCCAGGCTGCGGGAAGAGGAGCCGCCTCTTCCTCCCCAGCGTTCCAAGGGGACCAGCTACCGCGCTGCGCCCAGAGGCACTCTCGCCTTTCGATGCCCTTCCTCTAGCTGGAGGAGCGCCGCCTTCATTTCCAGGCCGCCGCCGAAGCCGTGGAGGGTGCCGTCGCTGCCAACCACACGGTGGCAGGGCACCAGCAAGGGGAAGCGGTTGCGGGCCATGGCCTGCCCTGCGGCCCTGGCTGCCCCTGGCCTCCCGGCACTCCTCGCCAGCCAGGCGTAGCTCCTGGTCTGCCCCGCGGGGATGCTGCGGCACGTCTCCCACGCCTTGTGGAAGAAGGGGCTCACACCCTCCATATCGAGGGGGGTGTCAACTCGCAGTGGCTCGCCGTCGAAGTAGGCTTCTAACGCTTTCCGAAGGGCGGTGAAGTCGCCTGGCGAGTGTGCAGCCATGTGGAGCTCTGGCCCCAGCCGCTCCAGGGCCCGCTCTGGCGTGGGGCTGGGGAGGGAGGTTGCCCGAAGCCCACGCTCCGAGGCGAGGGCCGCCACCCAGCCCAGGCGCGTGGGGAAGACGTCGTACCAGAGGCGGGACATGGCGCCTCCTTCTCAGTCCGACCTGGGGGATGCTACCGTCGCAGCAGCCGGCGGACGAGCCGCTTCCGGACCCGGTGCCACGCCTCCAGCACTCGCAGGCGCTCCTCGGGGGAGAGCCCCTTCTGGCCGTAGCGCCGGCGGCTGTAGGCATCACCGATGATGGTCAGGTCTCCCTTCGCACCCGGCAGTTGCCCTGCCAGGGCCTGCACATACTCTGAGGGGGTCAGGTGTGCAGCGCCCGGCAAACCGCTGAAGGACCCCATGCGCCGCAACTGCTCATAGGCCAGCTCCGGGGCGGGGAGCTCCACAAAGAGGCGGCGGTACAAATACCAGAGACAGGCCGCCCCTCCGAGGAGAACGGCTGCCGCAGCGAGGCCACCGATGCCCCACGCCCAGCCGAAGGTGTCTTTCCTTGCCCTGGGTGCCACGCCCACTCCAAAGGGGTCGAGAGGGAACTCATCGAGAATCTCAGGTTCGTTCTGTGCTCCTGAGCTCCCGCCGGCGGCGTTCTCGGGGGAGAGGGCGGCCCGTGACGGAGCAGTTCGACCCGGGGTCGGTTCGAACTCCACCCAGCCATAGCCCGGGAAGTAGGCTTCCACCCACCCGTGGCTGTCGAGGTCCCGAACGACATAGGCGTCTGCTTGTTGGTCCCATTCGCCTGGGGCGTAGCCCGCTACCATTCGGGAGGGGACTCCGGCAGCCCGAAGGAGAACCGCCATGGCGGAAGCGAAATAGTCGCTATAGCCCTGCCTGAGGGTGAAGAGGAAGTAGCTCACGCCGTCGGCGTCGTAGGGCGGCGCCGGAATGTTGGTATTGTAGCCCAGGGTCCGCAGATAGCTCTGGATGGCGAAAGCCTTGTCGTAGGGAGTGGGGGCGTCCCGGGTCAGGCGGTTCGCCAGTCCAAGCACGCGCGGCGGGGTCGTGCTTGGAAGCTGAAGGTAGCGGTCGGTCACCCACCCGGGGTAGAGCGTGTCTGCGCTACGCAGCTCCTCCTCGGTGGCGATGGAGACCGAAGACCCCACCTCGTATCGGCTGCCCACACCGAGCTTCCCCCTGGCGTTCACCGCCACCACGTCTGGCGGGATGGGCTGCTTCCGCGTCACCTCCAGGGCGTACAGAGCTCCGCCGCTGGCAAGGGCGTTTCTCAGGGAGGCGTTGTAGGCATTTCCCGCAGCCACCTGGCTCGCCGTCACCCTGCCACCCTCCAGGCTTCGCCACACCCTGCTGACCGTGACATCCTGAGGGAGGGCCTCCCGGAGGAGAGCTGCCCACTCCTCGGTGGTTCTTGTGGCGCCAGGTGGGAGTCGCAGGAGGGCCCATGCCTTCTGAAGGTCGGGGGAGAGGTCCGATGGCGGGCCCTCGGCGGCCAGAATGAGAGCAGCACCCTTGGGAGGCAGCACCTCCTGCAGAGCCGGGATACTGATGTCTTGAGGCTGGTTTGCTACCGGGAGGCTGCCCGTAGCGAAGGCGAGGGTGACGGAGTAGCGAAGCTGCTGCCGCGCTTGGAGCTCCTGGGGGGAGCCATCAGGCGGAGTCCAGGTGAGGGGGCGTGCCTCGGTGGGCTCCGCAATCCATCCCTGCGCGGTGTAGTAGGAGTACACCCGGGCTCGCCAGTACGCAGGGGCGGGGGAGTGGACATAGAAGACGGGGTCGGGGCTCAGGGTGATGGGACCCTGGAATGGCAGGGTCGCGCCGAAGGCCCGGAACGGAAGGGCCTTGCGGGCTGGCAGGGCAGAAAACAGGCGGTTGAACTCGTGCTCCATGCGGTCCGCCGGCCAGCGGACCTGATCCCAGACATCCCGGAGCTGGGGTGACAGGACCGCTTTCATGGGGACCAGAAACGCTATGAGGAAAACAATCAGGCTGAACCAGAACGCCTCGTTGAGGGCCAGCCATCCCACGGACCAGGGATACCGGACGCCGGTGCGGTCCCACTGGTGGCTCCGCTGCAAGCTGTGGACGCGCACCACGAGCAACATGGCCAGGAGGAGATACAGGAAGAAGTACCCGTGGTAGCGATCTGGCAGGTAGCTCAGGTTGGTCAGGATCCCTATGCCGCTGGGCAGCACCGCCCCCCAGATGTTGCGCATACGAAAGACGGACCAGGCGCAGGCGAACCCGATGATCCAGGTCAGGCCCGCCAGTATGAGGGCGAAGGGGATGGTGTCGGTGCTGATGCCGCCTCCCGTTGCGGCCTGCCACCAGACCACCAGCCGATGGTTCAGCTCCAGGAACCTCCCTGTCCACCCCTGGTGCTCTGCAAGGGTGGCTGTCTGCCAGTAGACGACGAGCGTCCCCACCACCAGGGCCGCGGCATGCAGGAGAACGGCTGGCGCCCGCACCTTGGCGAGGACGAGGGCGGTCAACGCTGCCCAGACAATGGTGGCTGCAAGGGGAGGAGTCCTCACCCAGTTCGCCAGATTGATGGTCCAGACAACGGAAAGGAGGGAGAAGACCAGGAGCAGGAAGGTCAGCCACCCCTCGCTGGGGGAGAGGCGTTGCCCCACCCGCTGGTACCAGGGCCGCAGGAGCATACCCTCCGGCGCCGGTTGCAGCACACTGGAGAGGGAGGGAGTGGTCACAGAACCCCCTCCCGCCGCCCCGCTGCCGCCAGATGGGGGCTGAGGCCGTAGGGGTGCGCCAGGACCTGGGCCAGGACGTCACCCTGTCGCACAAGGTAGGTCGTAACGCCTCCCTCGGCCAGGCGCTCCAGGACCCGGGTAGCACTCCCACTACGGTCGAAGGAGGTGGGGTCCACCAGAATCGCAATCACCCTGACCCGGCGCTTTGCGAGTGACTCCACCCCTCCCACCCAGTCGAGGTCCAGAGAGGGGGTGATGACCACCAGGGTGGTGAACCGGTTGAAGCGCCCTCCTTCACTGGCGATGACTTCCCCCAGGGGCATCGTCCCTTCAGCGCGCATCAGGGCCAGGTTCTCCAGGGCTTGCAGGAGCTGGCCCGTCCCGCGGGCGGCAGGGAGGAAATAGCGGCGGTCGCCCTGGGCCACCAGACCCACCGGCATCTCCGCCTCCAGATACTTGTGGGTGATGGAGGCCGCGATGGTGACCATTACCTCATCGGTGGTTGCCTCTCCGGCCCCTGCCTGGGCCTGTCGCTGAAGGTCAACCAGGACCCAGAGGTCGCTGCCCAGACCCAGGTCGAACTCCTTCACCATCAACTGCCCCAAGCGCGCCGTCGTAGGCCAGTGGATGCGGTTCAGGCTGTCGCCCGCCTGGTACTGCCGGACACTGGAGGCGTGTGGGGTGATATGCTGGACACGCTGGCGCGGCGGCCCCTCCCCGGGGGTGTCCGCAGCCAGCACGCGGAAGTAGGGGAGCGGCGCCGTAGCGGGGTAGACTATCAGCTCCTGGCTCCCCAGGAAGCGACGCTCCTTGCGGAACAGGCCAAAGGGGTCTCCGGCTGCAACCCGCACCGGCCCCAGGGTGTAGCGGCCCCGCCTGCGGGCCACGGAGCTGGCCTTCCACGAGCGGAAGCCGTGGCTGGGGAGGGTCACCACCATTCCAGTGCTGTAGCCCGCCATGTCGGTGAGGTCCTGCACCTCCAGCCAGCCCTTGGGCAGAAGCCCGGTGTTGTGGATGGTGATGCGCTCCTCGATGGTGTCTCCCACCTGAGCCCGGGTGGAGCGGCGCTGGACCTCAACGGTCAGCCAGAGGAGGTTGAGACTGGTCCACAGATAGGTTCCCGCCACGGCCAACGCCAGGACATAGACAAGGCGATAGAAGAGGCTGAAGCCCGTGGCCAGCCCAAAGACCAGGGTGACCGCCAGGAGCAGCAGCACCGCATAGGAGCGCTTCATGCCGACCCCGTATCCATCTCCGTTACCCTTACGGGACCCCATGATAGGGGCGCCCGTTGGAGCGTTTCAAGAGCCTGCTCCGCGGTCCGCCGCCACACCGCGTCTCTGGGCTGCGGCATCCACGCGAGCGCCTTCCGGCAGGAGGAGGGGACAGGACCTGGGGGAGGTTGAAGGGGGGATGACGCATGCTGAACTGCCACTCCACCGCCCTCCTCCTGTACCGGCTAGCGGGCGAGCCAGCCCCGAGCCCGCGCCCCAGGCACTGGCACCTCCTGGAGCACCGCCTCCACCACTTTGCGCCCGTCCACCCCACGCATCCGAGCCTGGGGTGCAACAATAACCCGGTGGGCCAGCACCGGTCCTGCCAGCTCCTTCGCATCATCGGGGAGGACGTAGTCTCTGCCTCGTAGCAAAGCGAGCGCCTGCGACGTGCGGAAGAGCGCCAGGGAGGCGCGAGGTGAAGCCCCCAGGCTGACGTCGCTGTGCCGCCGGGTTGCCCCGACCAGGGAGACGATGTACTGCTTGATGAGGTTGTCCACGTAGATGTGTCGGACCGCCTCCTGGACCCGGGAGATCTCCTCGGCGTCGGTCACAGGCCCCAGGGTCTCGATGGGATGCCGAAGTTGCTGTCCGTCAATAATTGCGATCTCGTCCTCAAAGCTCGGGTAGCCCAGGGTGATGCGCAGGAGGAACCGGTCGAGCTGCGCCTCCGGTAGTGGGAAGGTCCCCTCGTACTCGATGGGGTTCTCGGTGGCCATCACCATGAAGGGGTGTGGCATGGGGTGAGTCACCCCATCCACCGTTGTCTGGCGCTCCTCCATCGCCTCCAGCAGGGCCGACTGGGTCTTGGGGGTGGCGCGGTTGATCTCGTCGGCCAGCACGATCTGGGCCATCACTGGGCCGGGGCGGAACTCGAAGGCTCCGCTCTTCTGGTTGTACACCGAGACGCCGGTGATATCGCTGGGCAGCAGGTCCGGCGTGAACTGAATGCGCTTGAAGGTGCACCCGGTGGAACGGGCGATGCTCTTGGCCAGCATCGTCTTGCCCACACCCGGCACGTCCTCCACGAGGGCATGCCCCCCGCTCAGCAGGGCCACAACCCCGAGATCCAGGGCCCCGTCCTTGCCGATAATCACCCGCTTGACATTGCCCAGCAGCTTGCTACAGGTCTCCAGGGCTGTCCCGCCAATCTCCACCGTGGCCCTCCTCACGCCAACCCGACTTCAAGAAACTTGAAATTCTATTTTAGCAGAAAACCCGTCTGGGGAGCAGCACCCTGATCAGAAATCAGAGGCTGTTCAACGTCCTTTCGACTGCTGTAGAATACTTGCGACTGTCGCCGGCAGGAAAAGTGATGGTCAGGCCCGAGTAGCAGACTGGTTCGGCAAAACATCGCCTTCTGAGAAAGGACCGCTTACTCCGATGACCACGTTGAAAGAGTTGCGTATCTTCTTCGCGGGCCCAAATGATGTCAATGAGGAACGGGCCGCCTTTCCAGCGCTTGTCAGGGAGATAGATACCCTGGTCGCTCGCAATCTGGGCGTCAGCCTTACCCCCCTGGAATGGGAGAAGGTAGCACCTGGATACGGTAGGCCGCAGCAGCATATCAACAACGAGATGGAAACTAGCGACCTCTTCATATGCCTGTTCTATCGGCGCTGGGGCTTCCCCACCGACGAGTACAGCTCCGGCACCGAGGAGGAGTTTGAGACCGCTCTCCAAAGCAAGAAGCAAAGCGGACGTCCTGAGATATGGCTGTTCTTCAGAAATGTGGAACAGCAGTTCCTGGTAGATCCGGGCGAGCAACTGAAGAAGGTACTGGACTTCAAAGACCATATTGAGCAGAAGCGTGAACTCCTGTACCAGAGATACAACACTGTGCCAGCATGGTGTGACATGGTCAAACAATTTCTTGCCCAATGGCTATACAAAATAGGGCCAGGTGCCGCTACTCCGGGCGGCTCCACGAGGAACCCCTCCCAGGAAGCAATCGTCCAGCGCCTAGAGGGGGAGCTTCAAGCCCTGCGCTCCCAGGTTTCCACCCAAAGGTCACGCCTTAGGGAAGAGGCTATCCACAACGTTATTGAGGCTACAACCCTCCACGAGAAAGGGCGGCTCAGCGAGGCGGAACGCTTGTACGTACATGCTCTGGACCTTGACCCCGACGACCCCGAGGCCCACAACAACCTGGGGAACCTCCTGGGGGACACGGGCCGCCCGCAGGAGGCGGAGGAGGAGTTGCGGAAGGCCCTGGCCCTGCGGCCCGACTACCCCGAGGTCCACTACAACCTGGGGGTCCTGCTGGGGCAGACGGGCCGCCCGCAGGAGGCGGAGGGGGCGTACCGGAAGGCCCTGGCCCTGCGGCCCGACTACCCCGAGGCCCACAACAACCTGGGGGTCCTGCTGGGGCAGACGGGCCGCCCGCAGGAGGCGGAGGGGGCGTACCGGAAGGCCCTGGCCCTGCGGCCCGACT
>JACQUN010000056.1 GCA_016210285.1 Chloroflexota bacterium | reverse complement strand
TCCTCCTCGTCCGCCTGCATAGCCGCCATTCCTCCGTTCAGCAAAGGCTCCTTTCACCAGGCCAATGACGCCATGCCCTTCTGCCTTTGTTAGCCGTTCGAGTAGCCAACAAAGGCACAGAGCTGTAGCGCTCATCGGTGGGCCTTGCTACTTTGCGAGCCAGTCCGGCACCCCTCTACAAGTTGTCCCAACTCCCCCTACCACACCGCAGCCTGTAGGATGCGGCATAGGCCCCCCCACCTTGGGGTGGGGAGGCAGACGACGGGCTTTTGGAACAACTTCAACGGCTGCCATGCGCCACACAGCTAGCCGTCCTGAATGGCGCGCCCTGACCCTCCAACTCCGTCCGGGAGGGGCCAGGACCTTCTGAACACCCGGCAAGGGGCCAGCGGCGCCCTCTCTGTGCTTCTCTTTGCTCTAAGGAGACCAGTCAAAGGGAGCCACGGCAGCCAGGGCCGCAGCCACGATAAGACCTATGGCCAACAGGACAAACAGGTGCCTCTTCACGCGCTGCATATCAGTCCTCCATTCAAACTATGAGGACATTGTGCAGCACCCTGCTCACCAAGTGCTCTCCAAGGGAAAACAAAAGAGGCTTCCCCACAAGGGGAAGCCTCTCCAATCTGGAAGGATTGTCCCTAGCCGGTCATGCCAGCCTCGGCACACATCTGCCGGAAACTCTTGTGGGGCATCCCCCGGGCTTCCTGGAGCAACACGTCCTGGAACTGCTTGTAGAGACGGTATGCTGCCGTCGTCTCTCTCTGCCTCAGTCGCAGCAGGATGAGACGCTCGAAGGCGTCTTCATTCGTGCTGTCATGCTCCAGGAGCTTCTCAAGGTATCTGGCCGCCTCCTCGTGCTGGCCCTTCTTGGCATGGAAGTCTGCCAAGCTGTCAAGGCTTTGCGAATACCGGGCCTCGGCCTGCGCCCGGATCTCGCCCGACCAGTCGCTGTAGCAGTCCTCCAGGAAAGCCCCGCGGTAAAGCTGGATGGCCGTTTCGTGATACTCCGCCCGCTTCTCGCTGTCCTTCGGCAGCCTTCCAGCAAGCCCGACCAGCTTGTTGAACTCTTCCAGGTCCAGGGAGAAGGTCCCACGCGGGTTCAAATGATACCGCCCACCCTCCTGGATGATGCACTCCCCGTAGAGGGCCTGTCTAGCTCGGTAAACGCAATTGTGCAGCGCATTCCTGCTCAGGTTTGCCGAGCGGTCAGGCCAGAGGACTTCCTGAAGCTCCTCCCGCGTAACTGTCTTGCGATAGCAGAGGAGGTACAGAAACAACTCCTTGGCCTTCTGGCTCCGCCATTCGGTCTCCTTCACCTCCCGGCCGTCAACGGTTACTACGCTCTTGCCAAAGGTGGAACAGTGCACTTCAGGGAGTGCTGACGGCTCAGGAAGTGCAGCCGATCCGCCGGCCGGCTGCATCTGTCTGCTCGGTTGTCCCCCCGCCATTCTGCCCTGGAACTCCCGGAAGAGGTCCCCACCTATGCGCTTCGAAGCGGCATAGTGCACGAGCTCCGGGAACGACCTGGCCTCCAGCGCAAGCTGGTCCACCAGGTCTAGCTGTTGGACTATATTTGTCAGCTTGCTGAGGGAATTGCGAAGCTGCACCCACCTCCGTGTGATCAGGTGAAGGGACGACAGACAGAGGTATCCTCTGAGCAGCTCGCGGTTCGCACCGACCCTTTCCAGGAGGCCGATAGCTTGCCGGAGCTGAGTGGCTGCCTTCTGGTGGTGGCCTTCCTCCAGATCAACGACGCTGGTATTGAGGTTGGCCAATGCAAGCTCGTACTTCAGGCCCAGACGCTCGGCCTCATAGCTCGCCTGGCTCAGGGCGACCCGTGCCCGGTCATAGCTGCGGAGGGAACACTCGGCGCTGCCAATGCCAATGTTGGCATGGCACGACAGCCTGGGTTCAAGGACCTCCTCATTGACTTTCAGGGCCTCTCGGTAGGAGGCCAGGGCGGCCTGAGGACGTCCTAGCTGCTGGAGGCTCTCTCCCAGGCTGACCAGCGCAGTCGCTTCCAGGCGCGGGTAGTGGCTCTTCCTTGCGGTGTCCAGGGAATCTTCCAGGGCCTCCGCTGACTCGGCGTACTGGCCCAGGAGATAGTACAGGCGCCCGATGTTGTTCAGGACCCCTGCAAGGGCAGCATAGTTCTTTAGCTTCCGGTACGCTGCCTTGGCCCGCTGGAAGTATACCAGCGCGCCGGGATACTGGCCCAGGTGCGCCAGTGCTACAGCCAGATTGTCTTCCACGGCGGCCAACAGGCCCAAATCAGAGCTTCTAGCGCAAAGCCGCAGGGCTTGCTCTAGTTGCTGGACCGCTTCGTCCAGGTCGCCGCGGGTCCCTAGAGCCACACCAAGCTGCCTGTGGCACTCTATCCGCAACTCCAGAGCGGAAGACGTGTCCTTGACCAGAAGCATAGCGGAATAGGCATCTTCTGCGGCTTCGGCGGAGAACCCTCTGAGCCTGGAAGCGGAAGAGCGGAGCAGATAGGCCTTGACCCTGACCTCTGAGGGAAGCTGGGGCTCAACCAGGAGCCTGTTGGTGACGTCCACGGCCTCATGGGGGTTGCCGGTGCAGAGGGCCGCCTCTGCCCGAAGGAGGCTGAACTCGTAGGTGTGGGCCTCTTCGGCATCAGCAAGGCCGTCAAGGAAGCGGGCCAGGTCACTCCATTGCCCGCCCTTGGCAAGGGAGTGGGCCTCGTCCAGCAGTGAGCTTCTCCCTGCCGGAGAACCAGTGCTATGGGTGGAGATCTCTAGAGCATCCATGTCCCCCACCCCGCCTGACTTGAAGGTATTATACTCCGTTTCACACGGTGCGCAATGCTGGGCGAAGGCAATTCCATCGTACTGGGTGATTCTCGGCGTACCGCGCAGGTTCCACCTGCCCTGAGAAGAGGCAAAGCCGGCCTCCATGCGCTTCCCGTACCTGGAACCCATGCATGTCCATCCACTACAATACGGGCCGCGTTCCCCTGGCCGTTGCACCAGGGGATAGCCTGGTGTGGGAGGTCGTGCCATGGTGTCAAACGCGGCGGGGCCGCTGCAGGGGCTCAGGGTGCTGGACCTGTCCATCATCGTGGCGGGAGGGATGGCCACGGCTTTCATGGCCGACTTCGGCGCAGAGGTGGTCAAGGTGGAGCGGCCAGAGGGGGGAGACCCCCTCCGGCAGTGGGGCCCCTTCGTGGACGGCGTCTCCCTCTGGTGGAAGGTGCACTCCCGGAACAAGAAGTCCATCACCCTGAACCTGGGCCACCCCGAAGGCCAGCGGGTCCTGAAGGCGCTGGCCTCCAGGGCAGACCTGATGGTGGAGAGCTTCCGTCCCGGCACTCTGGAGCGCTGGGGCCTGGGCTATGACGTCCTCTCCCAGGTCAACCCGCGCCTGGTGCTTCTGCGCGTCTCCGGGTTCGGGCAGACGGGGCCATACCGGGAGCGCCCCGGGTTTGGCACCATTGCCGAGTGCATGAGCGGGTTGGTCGGGATGACCGGCTTCCCCGATACACCCCCAGTCCTACCCCCGGTCCCCATGGCCGACGAGATAGCGGGCATCGTGGGCGCCATGGCCGCCCTCATGGCGCTGTACCACCGGGACGCCCTGGGCAACGGCAGGGGACAGGTTGTTGACGTGAGCCTCTTTGAGCCGCTCTTTCGCCTCCTGGTGCCCCACGTACCCATGTACGACCTGCTGAAGGTTGTCCGGGAGCGGGTGGGGAACGACTTCCCCGATGCAGCGCCTCGCACCCTCTACAAGACCGCCGACGGGCGTTGGCTGGGCCTCTCCGCCACCTCCCAGGGGACGTGGGAGGACCTGGCCAAGGCCATGGGGATGCCAGAGCTGCTGCAAGACCCGCGCTTCAAGACCAACAGCGACCGCATGGCCCACCGCCAGGAGCTGAACCAGGCGCTCCAGGACTGGTTTGGCCGCCGGACCCAGGAGGAAGCCCTGGGCCTTCTCATCCCCGCCGGCGGGGTTGTCGGACCCGTGTACAACATCGCCCAAGTCCTGGAGGACCCCCACTACCAGGCGCGCGGCGACATCATCCAGGTGGAGGACCCGGAGCTGGGCAGGACGAAGATGGTAGGGCTCATTCCCAAGCTCAGCGCCACGCCCGGGGCCGTGGAGCACGCCGGCCCCCGCCTGGGGGAGCACAACACCCAGGTGTACGGGTCGTGGCTGGGCTACACCCAGGCGGATGTCCAGCGGCTACAGGAGGGGAAGGTCATCTGACAAGCTGCCAGGAATCCCCGACGGGAGCTCAGCCTGATGGGACTTTGCCTGCCTTTGCGCCTCTTGACTGGGCTACCCTCCCCCGCTACACTGATTCCACTTTCCGCATGGCCGCAACTGGCGAAAAGAGGACTGAATTTGTCATGAAAAGCATGGAGAAGGCGGCCCGAATAACCGCCCTCATGGCGCTGCTGGGGGCCCTGCTCCTGGTAGTGGTCGCTGCGCTGCCTGCGCTACTGCCGGTCCTGGGCGAGGCGGCACCGGCGGGGCAAGCCCCCACTCCCACGCCCACGTCACAGAGTAAGCTTGTCTACGGCTGCTCTCGCAGCAATTGGGGGAACTCGTGGCAGGTATGCACCGCCAACTCGGACGGCACTAACGAAGTCAGGCTTACCAATAGCAATACGCATGAAGCGTGGCCTGCCTGGTCGCCCGACGGAAGCAAAATCAGCTACAAAAGTTACTTGGACTTGCTAATATGGCTGATGTATGCCGATGGGAGTGGGAAGGCACCTTTGGCTGGGACAGCGGGAAACTCTGGCGGCAAGCACTCCTGGTCCCCCGATGGCACGAGGCTCGCGGTGTCCAAAGGCGATGCGATCTACCTCGTCAACATTGACGGCTCAGGAACGACGCGCATCTGGCTAGATGGTGACGCGCTCGACCCTGCCTGGTCACCCGACGGGAGTAAGCTTGCTTTCCGGACCACGCGAGATAATACGCAGAGCGAAATCTATGTGGCAGACATCGGCGGCACCAACCTGAGGAGGCTCACCTTCAGCGGGAACAACTATTGGCCGGATTGGTCCCCCGATGGCATGAAGATAGCCTTCACCCGAGACCTCGGGAACTTTCAGGGTGTGTATGCCATGAACGCTGATGGCTCGGACCAAGTATTGCTCGTGTTTCACGGGTACAACAGAGCTGGGGAGCTCTCGTGGTCGCCAGACGGCAGAAAGATCGTTTACTCATGTTCCAGCGGACTTTGCGTAGTTGACGTCAACAGTAAGGGGGTAACTCAACTCCCCATTGGTCCTTCTGCCGGGTTCCCTGACTGGGTGGCTTCGGTTCCGCCCACTCCTACACCTTCACCAACACCCACTGCGACGGCGACGCCTGCGCCCACTGCTACGCCAACCTACACGCCGACAGCCACATTCACGCCAACACCAGCGGCAACCTCTACTCCTACTCACACTCCCACCCCGACACACACACCTACACCTACATCAACTCCGACACCGAGCGGCGTTCCCATCGTCGTGGAGAGCACCGTCTTTGCCCTCCAGCCCGCCACGACTTCAGGGAAGGTGTGGCTGGTGCTGCGAGCTGACCAGGCGGTGGACGCCAACGACCAGCCTGTCACCCTGCCCGGCGGCCTGCGGCGGGTGGAGGCGACCCTGAGCTACAGCTCGGCCTGCCTGCAGCTCCTGGATGTGCAGGGCTCCGGCCCCTTCACCCAGCTCGCCTGGAATGACAGTGGGGGAACCGTCACGATCACGGCAGACCTCCCCAGCGCTGCTGCGGCGGCGCAGCCACCCTTTGAGTACGCGCGCCTCCTGCTGCGGCTGAAGGGCTCGGCGGTCGTGCCGTGCCTGCTTCAAAGCACGTCTGAGACCGAGTTCCGCTCCGCTGCCACGCCCGGAGCCCAAACCTGGTTCGCCAAGACCCTGCTCGACGCCACGTTCCTGCGGGGGGACACGACAGGGAACCGGGCTGTGACCCTGGCCGATGCTGTCGCCGTCCTCCAGTACCTGGTGGGGTCTAGGCCGCTGGACCAGATCAGCCCGTTGAACGCGGCCAGCGTGAAGCAGGACATCCCGGCCAGCGGGCCGGACACCGGGGACCACATCTCGCTGGCGGATGCAGTGACACTTCTGCGCTACCTGGTGGGGCTGGTGGGCGAGTTCTTCCAGTAGGCCGGGCGCCGCCGGCCCGTTGGGGAGTGAACCTAGCGCCCTGTCCGCACCAGCTCGGCCAGCTCCGGCATGGAGTGGACCACGGGGCAGTCCACGGGCTGGCTCAGCATGCGGTAGCGGTCCATGAGCACCCCCTGGATGCCCACCTGCCGCGCCCCCAGCACGTCCGAGGTGTACTGGTCACCCACGTGGGCGGCGTCCCCAGGGGATACCCCGGCCCGCTCCAGGGCCTTCAGAAAGATGGGCTGGTGCGGCTTCTCGGAGGCCACCTCCTGGGAGGTCACGACGAAGTCCAGACAGGGGGTGAGGCCAAGGCTGTCGCCGAGCTGCCGCCCGTCACGGTTCACGTTGGAGATGAGGCCCAGGACCAGGCCCTGCTGCTTCAGCTCCCGCAGGGCTGGCAGCACATCGTCGAAGAGGGCCAGGTCGTAGGGGAACTGGCGTACCCGCTGCATGATGCGCCCTGCCAGCTCCCGCTCCACCGGCACCCCGGCCCCCTGGAGGATGAGGCGCTCGTACTCGCCGAAGAACTCCGCCGACTCCTGGGGGGTGCGCCGCCGCAGCGGGTATCGGGCGTTCTCGCGGGCCATGAACTCGTCAGCCACGGCGTAGCCCCGGGTGATGCCCTGGGCGGAGACGCCGATGCCAAACTCGCGGCAGGCTGCCGCCTGCAGCTCCTCCCGTGGCGGCCAGAAGCGGGCCAGGGTATTATACAGGTCGAAGAAGACAGCCCGCACGGGCTGCAACGACTTTCGCTGCTCCATCAAGGGGATTGTAGCATGGCGCTCCCATACGATTCCAGGGGCGGCTTGTAATGCATCCTCAGCCGGCGACTGGGGCGAGGAGGCCCCTGGCGAGGGCGCTAGGGAGGCTGGGAGGCGGCCTGCTTGATCTGCTCTTCCCGCCCCGCTGCGTGGGCTGCCGCCGCGAGGGGTCGTACCTGTGCCCCCCGTGCCTGGCGGGGGCGGCCCGCACTCCCCAGCCCGCATGTCTCCTGTGTGCCCGCCCGCTCACTTCTGAGGGCCTCTGTCAGGCCTGCCAGGCTGCTGCTTCCCCGCTGGACGGGATCCGCTCCCCTTTCCTGATGGAGGGCGCTATCCGGGAGGCGGTCCACCGCCTGAAGTACAGCAACCTGCGGGCCATCGCCCCTGCTCTGGCAGGGCTGCTGGCGGAGCATCTGCAAGCTCACCCCGTGCCTGCCGACCTGATCGTCCCCGTGCCGTTGCATCCCAGGAGGGAGCGCCAGCGGGGCTTCAACCAGGCTGCCCTGCTGGCGAAAGAGGCCGGTCGTCGCCTGCGCCTACCGCTTGTCGAGCGGGCCCTTGCCCGGGTCAGGGATAGTCCGCCCCAGGCGCGGTCGGCCTCCAGAGAGGAGCGCCGCGCCAACGTCCAGGGCGCCTTCATGGCGCGGCAGGGCTTTCAAGGGCGATGCGTCCTGCTGGTGGACGACGTGTGCACGACTGGTGCGACTCTGGAGGCCTGTGCCGGGGCCCTGCGTAACGCGGGTGCGTCATCCATCTGGGCGCTCACCCTGGCGCGAGAGCCGTAGCCTCGACTTGCCCAGGCCCGCAAGAAGGATGGGGTACAGTTGGACGATGGGGACCCCTGGTGCTCTGGAGACGGGTGTCCCCTTTGCGCTGCCCTGGGGAGAGCCCACCAGGCGTGATGGGATATGAGCGGGCTTGCCCCAGGCCGCAGCCCCAGCTATAATACCAGGTATCCAAAGGGGGGAAGGGTGCCCAGGCCCTCAACGGTTGCCCTGGACGGGCCAGTGGCTGCGGGCAAGACTACCGTGGGCAGGCTCCTGGCCCAGCGTCTTGGCTATCGGTTCCTTGATACAGGGGCGATGTACCGGGCCGTCACCTGGGCCGCCCTGGCGCGGGGCATTGACCCCCAGGATGAAGCGTCCCTGAGCCGGCTGGCTCAGTCTCTTGCTATTGAGGTGGTGGCCGCTGACGACGGTGTGGAGCGGGTGCTCGTGCAGGGGCGGGACGCTGCACAGGAGCTCCGCCGCCCCGAGGTGGAGCAGGCGGTCTCCCTGGTCGCGAGGGTAGCGGGGGTCCGTCAGGCCCTGGTTTCGAAGCAGCGGGCTCTGGCACAGGAGGGGAGCATCGTCATGGTCGGGAGGGACATTGGCACCGTGGTCCTGCCCCACGCCGACCTGAAGGTCTTCCTGCTGGCCTCCGTCCAGGAGCGCGCCCGCCGCCGGCACCAGGAGCTCCAGACCCTGGGCCAGAAAGTGAAGTTTCGAAGCGTGCTTCGAGACCTGGAGCGCCGGGACCTGCTGGACTCGCAGCGCAGCGTTGCCCCGTTGCGGCCCGCCCCCGACGCAAGACAGTTGGACACGGACGGCCTGACCCCGGAGCAGGTGGTGGAGCGTATTCTGGCTTTGATGGACGCGTGACGATGGGAGTGGCCTACAGCGTGTCCAATTTCGTGATGAGGGGTGCCCTCCGCGTCTTTGCACACTGGAAGGTGGAAGGGCGGGAGAACGTCCCGCCGATGGGGCCTCTCATCGTCGTGGCCAACCACCTGAGCAACCTCGACCCGCCCCTTCTGAGCGCGAGCATACCGCGGCGATTGCACTTCGTGGCGAAGCGCGGGCTATTCAAGCCCCTGGTGGGCTCGTTCCTGCGGGCATACGGAGCCTTCCCCATGAACAGGGAAGGGCGGGATGTGGGGGCCCTCCTCTGGGCTCTGAAGCTCCTGCGCCGGGATGGGGCCATCGTGCTGTTCCCTGAGGCACACCGCAACCCAGACGTGGGGATGCGCAAGGCAATACCAGGAATCGCCCTCCTGGCGCTGCGCTCCCAGGCACCCATTCTGCCCGTGGGGATCATCGGGACAGAGCGCATTGGGCCTCTCTGGCGGCTGGCCTTCCCTACGGGGCACATTACCGTCCGGATCGGGCAGCTCTTCTCGTTGCCGATGATAGAGGGGCGCATGGGCAGGCAGCAGCTTGAGTCCCTGGCAGACATGGTGATGTTCAGGGTGGCGGCGCTGCTGCCTGAGCAGTACCAGGGCGTCTATCGTCTGCCCCAGGCAAGATCCCCTGCCTCTGTGCAGCAGGGCTGAGGCGAAGCGGGGAAGCATTCAAAGGGTTGGGCCCTGCTGACGTCGGTGACCTCACCTGTTTCGATTTCGTGGTCACCCACCTGTCGCCGTCGTCCTGTCTGTGGAGGGAATGCATCAACTACGGAGTCCACGCATGTGTGGGATTATCGGATACACCGGTTCAAGGGCTGCGGCCACGGTGCTCCTTGACGGCCTCTCCCGGCTGGAGTACCGAGGGTACGACAGCTCGGGGATTGCCCTGATAACCCCCCAGGGGGAGATCGCGATCCATAAGACCCCCGGCAAGCTCCAGGAGCTCCTGGCGGCTCTGGAAGGGGGCCTGCCCCCAGGCAACATTGGCATTGGCCATACCCGCTGGGCCACCCACGGGCCCCCTACCCTCGCCAACGCCCATCCGCACCTGGGGTGCCGTGGCCGGGTGGTCATCGTCCACAACGGTATCGTGGAGAACTACCTGGAGCTCAAGGAGTCCCTCTTGGCGAAGGGACACACCTTTTCCTCCCAGACGGACAGCGAGGTGGTCTCCCACGTCATCGAGGAGTGCATGGAGCTGGGCATGGATTTCCTGGAGTCCTTCCAGCACGCCGCCCGCCTTCTGAAGGGGGCCCATGCCGTGGTAGCGATGTACCAGGGAGAACCCGACAAGCTCCTGGCCCTGCGGCTGGGCCATGCGGGCGGCATCGCGGTGGGCTACGGGAGGGGCGAGATGCTGCTGGCGAGCGACCTGCCCGCCCTGCTGCCCTACACGCGCCGGGTTGCCTACCTCGCCCACGGTGAGATCGCCGTCCTCACCCCGGAAGGAGCCAGCTATTGCGCCCTGGACGGCGCTCCCCTTGCCAAGGAGCCCGTTGTTGTCCCCTATGACCCCATCTCCGCGGCCAGAGGCGGCTACCACCACTTCATGCTCAAGGAGATCATGGAGCAGCCCGACGGGAT
>JACQUN010000064.1 GCA_016210285.1 Chloroflexota bacterium | reverse complement strand
GCCATTCTACTCCCCCTCTCCCGCTCTGCGGGTGTGGGGGACACAGGGGGTGAGGGTTGTTGGATAGATTCTCAGGAAAGGGGAGAGGCTGCCAGGAACTCGCGAAGGGCGGCCTCAAACTGGGCTGGCTTGTCTAGCATCAGGTTGTGGCCTGCGCCGGGAATGACCACCAGGCGGCTGTCTGGGATGGCGTGGAGCATCTGCTGAGCTACTTCAGGCGAGACGATGGTGCTCTCGGAGCCCAGGACAATGAGGGTGGGGCACTGGATCCTGCGGACGTATCCCCAGAGGTCCACGGGGACGAACCCTGCCACCAGGGCGGGGTCCCGTTTCCAGCCCAGGTTGCCGTCCGGCAGGGGGCGCGTGCCGTGGAGGGCCATGCGGTGCAGCGCCTCGTGGGAGGCCACCGGGTTGGAGGCACGGGCCAGGGTGACCACCTCATCCAGGGAGTGGAACTCGTTGCGGCCTGCGCGCACGTTCGTTTGAAACCGCTCGGCGATGTGGGGTGGGCGCACGGGGCCCACGTCTTCGACGACGAGGCGCGAAACCCTCTCTGGATACACGCCCCCGTAGACCATAGCCACCCGGCCGCCCAGGGATCCCCCGACCACGACTGCACCGTCCAGGCGGAGAGCCTCCGAGACCCCCGCAACATCTGCCACATAGTCCTCCGTCTGGTAGGCCTGCTGGGGGCTCCACTGGCTGTCGCCGTGCCCACGCAGGTCGAGGGCGATAACGCGATACTCCCTGCAGAGGCTTTTCGCCAGGGGGTCCCAGTAGCGAGCGTGCGCCGCGATCCCGTGGAGGAGGAGCACCGGCCTACGATTCCCTTCACCCCACTCTACATAATGCAAGCGCAGCCCGTTGACCTGGATGAAGCGCTCTGTGGGGGCCGGTGTGCTCATGCCTACCTCCTCAGGGGAACACCAGGATTGTGCACCGATTGTGCACACCCGGCGGCGCGGGTGTCAAGGAAAGGGGAAGGCCTTCTGAGAGGGTCTTTTCGTTAGACAACTGGCCGGGCTTTCTCGGAGGCATCCAGGGGGAGCCCCAATGCCTAAATGCTATCCGAGAGGTGGGCAGAGCGCGAAGCGATTACCCGGTGTGAGCTGAACGGTGCTGGACAGCCTTGTCCGACTGCCGTGCGATGACTTCCCAAAGCAGGATGACCAGCGCCGCCAAAACGATAAGGTCCCCTACGCTCACGACCAGGCGAATCGGCTTTGTGATGGGAATGATGTCGGTTAGAAACCACAGGGCGGTGTCAGGCCGAGAGAGAAGGATGCTCTTTGACGTGTCAAGGTAGGCGCCGCTTTCCAGGGATGCCTGCTGCAAGAACCCCGCGGCCCGTAGGGCTTCTGGGCTAACGGGCATGTACCAGCCGTGGACGGCCAGCACAAGGACGTTCAGACCGAGGCCGACCAGGAGGACCCGGAACCCCCAGAAGTGGAGATTGCGGACAACCCCCAAGAGCAGCAAAGCATAGGACCCTGCGAGAGTGGGTGGGTAGAGGGTGCGGGGGACAGGGAGAACGCCATGCTCTGCGGCGATTTGCAGCCCTAACGCCACCAAAAACAACCACCCATTGCGTAGGAGCATAAGTCCGTCTTTCAGAGCCCTGTGCCCTTCCCAAGGCAGGACAACGGCGAGATGACCGGGGTCAAGTAGAAAGACTCTTGACACGCTCTACCAGCGCTGCCTCAAGAGCCTTCACGAGTTCCAGGCCGAAGGCTTCCACTCCCCGCGCTCTCATTCGCTCCACCGCTTCCAGGGGAGGAAGGCCCGGTGCCCGCAGCCAGTCCCAGGTGAGGGTGACATACATGTCTGCCACGCCCAGGGCTTGGGCCTCCACACGAATCTGCCCTCCACGCAGCCCACGACAACCTGTCCCGTTCAAGTACTCATGGTGCTGCTCCATGACCTGGACGATCTCGTCCATCACCCCGGTG
The DNA here is from genome assembly GCA_016210285.1 of Chloroflexota bacterium. Next base: position 291 of record JACQUN010000064.1, on the reverse strand, counting down.
GACCGCATCATTTCCGTGCACTGTGCTATGTGGTCTCTGCTGATGGCCAGGCTGTCCTTTGTTCGCTCAGTCGGCGCAAACGCCAAGCGGTAGGAGGCTCCGAGATTCCCCACATCGTGGCTCATGGCTGCGAGCTGGATGTAGGCGATGCTTCTGGGAGAGAGCCTCAGTGCCTTCCCTATCCTTATGGAAAGGGAAGCTATCTCCCGCGCGAACTTCTTTTGCCAGCCACACTGCGAGTTCAGGTTTACTTTCAGATTTGTAATAAGGGGGTCCTCCTCGTCCGCCTGC
>JACQUN010000058.1 GCA_016210285.1 Chloroflexota bacterium | reverse complement strand
GGCTCATGGCCTCTTCATCGGGGCTCGCAAGGGCCTGCTGCATTGCCAGAGCATCCTCTAGGTCCTCTAGCTTCTCCCTCAGGGCCTCGTACTCCTTGTAGTTCACCAGCACTGCGTTGGGCTTCCCGTGCTGTGTGACATAGATAGGCGCTGCATCAGCCGCCAGTTGGGCCATGACGCTGGCGAGGTTGGCCTTCAGTTCACTGACGGTCACAATCTTAGTTGCCATCTCCTTCTCCTCACAGATTTAGTACCATGAAATGTACCATATTTAGCACAAAATTTCAACCAACGCTTCCCGACCGGGGAGCAGTACTCGAACTTTCTGCGGTCTGAGCTCGTGCCCAGGCTGAGGCGGCTACTGGCCACCCGTTCGTGGCTTCGCTGCTCAGCCTACCCCTCAACCAGAGGGGCTATTCCTTCTACTACCGACTTCATCTGCCGGGCGAGGGTCATATCCGCCTCAGTGAGATTCCCCCGCACCGGGTGCATGACCGTTTTTCGTATCTCGTTGAGGCTCCCCAGCCCGTCCAGAAACTCTTTCTTGGACATGACCTGTGTCCCAGCTTTCGGGAGATCGTTTTCAAAGTGCCGCCAGTTTTTGTCCATTATATCCTTCAAATCTATCAGGTCCGAGTAGTTGTAAAGGGGCCGCCGCACGAGGTCCTCCTCCCGCCTACTGGCGCACTTCACCCTGATAGGCTGGGGGACGCCGTGCTGCCACCATTCCGTCTCCTCCCTCCCAAACGCTTGCTGGAGCCTCTGCCGGATAAACATATGGAGTGTTTCCTCGACCCAGGTCACCAGGTCATAGGCCTCCAGGGAGGGCTTTGGAGGTAGGTGTTCCTTTAACCACACCTCTATTACTTTCAACGTTGCATTTTTGACTTTCCACACTTCAGGGAAATCCCCACCCCGGAGCTGGATGGCTCGGTCTAAACTATCCACGGACTGGACATGCCTTCCCATCTCAAATAGGACATCCCCATGGAAGAACCAAGTCCAAGCCGAGGCGGGGTTGTACCTCAGCGACTTTTCGATGCTTGCAAGCGCCCGCTGATGTTTCTTTAGCTTGGTCAGGCAGAGGCCCCGGTGAAGCCAAGCCTGGGCGGAGTCGGGCTTGAGGGCGAGAGCGCGGTCGAAGGCGACGAGGGCCGTGGCGTACTCTTCTGCTGCCCTCAACCGTTCTCCTTCATCAAAAGCTTGCCAGAAATCCACTTCGTCCCTCATGGCTACACCTCGGGATTTTTCATATCAACTCAGGACTGCAGCACATCTGAGTCTTCCTACCCCTTCGAGGGTATGATACGAACCGACTTTCCAGACTTACCAGAAGTTCGAATCTCGTTGGTGGGCCGGGTGGGACTCGAACCCACAGCCGTCGGATTAAAAGTCCGCTGCTCTACCAAGCTGAGCTACCGGCCCATGCAGTCCATAAGCAGGAACACCTGAATTGTAGCCTGGCCGGGGGAGCAAGACAATGTGTGGCGCAGGGTGTTGCGGCAGCAGCCTCTTGCGCTGGACGAGGGGCGCGGCGCGGCTCGCCTCGTCAGGGCGCGTGGGGGGCCAACAGGAGGAGACTCGGCCGAGCGAGAGGCCAGTAGACTACCCAGGCTTTGCCCACGATGAGCTCGGAGGGGACGGGTCCCCAGTCCCTGGAATCGTTGCTGGTGGGGCGGTTGTCCCCCAGGACGAAGTATTGACTCGGCGGGACCACCATTGGCTCCATAGAATCATCACTGCGCCGGGTGAGATAGGGCTCGTCCAGGGCAGCGCCGTTGATGAACACCTGGCCTCGGCGGATCTCCACCACCTGGCCTGGACCCGCGATGACGCGCTTGATGAAATCGCGTTTGGGCTCCCGCGGGAAGTGGAACACGATGACATCACCCTGGCGGGGTGGATGGAGGGGGTAGACGACCCTATTCTGGTCAACCCCCAGGAACGGCACCACCCTCGACACCATCCCTATGGGGATTTTCAGATAGACCACCTTGCTCACCAGAAGCTGCTGCCCGTTGTGGAGGGTCGGCTCCATGCTGCTTCCCAGCACCCGGAAGTTCTGGATGCTGGCTTGCAGCCCGAAAAACACGAGAAGCGCCAGGAGGATCGTCTCCAGCACCTCCCGAACCGCCCTTCGCCAGGGGAACACCCGTGGCTCGCTCACAGGGGTGCTCGCATCCACAGGACTCTCCGCTTGCTTCGGCCCCTCCCCTTGCGCGCCCTGGGCACCCTGTTCCTGGCTATGCACCTCGCCTGAGCCGTTTGATGATAGCAAGATGATTGCGCTCCACGAAACTCTCGTTCTCCCGTCAGACCATTATAGAGCATCGCTGCCTGCGATGCCTCAGCCTCGGCACTCGACCCGGGGTCTCTTGGTGATCCAAAGCCTCAGCGGCTCTTCCCTGCTCCTTGTCATTGGAGGGCTGCTGGACACCCCGCAGCTTGCTGCGGGGTGCGTCACTCTGAGCCCGCTGAAGGCGGGCGAAGAATCTGGCGGTTGGCCTGCCTCTGCCCGCCAGGGGAGATTCTTCGGTCGCTGCGCTCCCTACAAGAATGACGGAATACGGAAGCTCTTTGGTAGAGCTGGGAAAACCGACGACCCTGGGGCAGCGCGCCTCCTGGGGCGAGGGCTTGGATAGACCTGGAGCGGGAGACGGGATTCGAACCCGCGACAACCTGCTTGGAGGGCAGGAGCTCTACCGCTGAGCTACTCCCGCTGGAGAATAGCCGGACACAGTCATTGTAGCAGAGTCGCCCACAATCGGTCTAGGAAAGGGCATGGCGGCTATCAAAGGACAGTATAATGGAAGGTTGTGTTCGCAGCTCTCGCGACGAGCAATGCCCCCCAGGAGGCTGAGCCGCAATGCAGTATGACGTGGTCGTGGCTGGGGCAGGCCCAGCCGGGACCGTCGCCGCCAGGGAGATCGCCGCAGCAGGCCTCAAGGTCTTGATCGTGGAGGAACACCCCAAGGTGGGGGACCCTGTCCACTGCTCCGGGCTGGTCACCCCCCGAACCCTCGCAGCCGCAGGTGTCGGCGAGGGGATTGTGTTGAACCGCATACGAGGAGCTACAATCTACACCGCCTCCGGACAATGCGTTTCCATTGGGGGAGACCGGGTGCATGCGCTGGTGATTGATCGGCGGCGCTTCGACGAGCTTCTGGCGGAGGAGGCATGCCAGGCAGGCGCGGACCTGGCCCTCAGCGCTCGTGTGTCGGGGGTCGAGCCCGGCCAGGATGGCGTGCAGCTTTGGATGGAGCAGGGAAGGAGGAGCACCACCATCAAGGCTCAGCTCGTTATTGGCGCCGACGGTTCCCGCTCCATCGTCGCCCGGGGGATGGGTGCAGCGCCGCCCCGGGAGGCAATCCTCGCCACCGGTGGGGAGATGCGTCTTGCGCCTGCCCGAGAGGACTTTGTGGAGGTCTTCGTGGGGCCGCAACTGGCCCCCGGATGGTTCGGCTGGTCCATCCCTGTGGATGGCGCCACCGTGCGTGTCGGCATCGGAAGCAGCGACTGGAGCATGACCCCTCGGCTCCTGCTGAACAGGCTGGTCAGCCACTTCAGCCACCTGGGCGCGGGAAGGTTCCTGCGGCTCCAGGGTGGCATCATCCCGGTCACTCCGCTCCGGCAGGTCTATGGCCCCCGTACCCTCCTCGCCGGGGATGCCGCTGGACAGGTGAAGCCTACCTCCGGCGGAGGGATCTATACCAGCATCCAGGGGGCCAAGCTTTGCGCCAGGGTTGCCCTGGATGCGCTGCGGCAGGGGGACCTGGGCCCCAGGGTGCTCTCCCAGTATCAACTGCTCTCGCTCAGGCATTTCGGGACGGAGCTGGTACGCGGGTTCGCCCTGCGAAGGGTGCTGGCGAAGCTGACGCTGGGGGAGATAGACGCCTTCCTCCGGCTGTTCGCCACCGCCGACTTCCAGCGGGTAACAAGGGCGCAGGGGGACATTGACTTCCCAGCCCGCCTGTTCTCCCGCCTGTTCACGCCGGGGTTGGTGATGAGCAGCCTGCGCTTCCTTCCGCCGCTCCTCTGGCCCCGCCTGGCCTGGCTGGCGGCAGAATGGTATCTGGCTTCCAGGCGCCGCCAGCCGGCCCCCTTCTCCCTCTGACCCGCTTGCTCACGAAAGAGGGGAAACCCCAGGAGAGGGTAGCCTGTACACTATTCATCACCCTGAGCTAGAATAGATGTAGGGGAATCAAGGGGAGTGCAGCCATGGGTCTGATCTCCAGGCTAACCACCATTGTGAAGGCCAAGATGCAACGTCTCCTCGACCGAGCCGAGGACCCTCGGGAGACCCTGGACTACTCCTACGAGAAGCAACTGGAGCTGCTCCGAAAGGTAAAACAGGGCGTGGTGGAGGTGGTAACCGCAAAGCGGCGCCTGCAATACCAGGCGGAACGCCTCACGCAGGACCTTCCCAAGCTGGATGAGCAGGCGCGGCAGGCCATGGCTGCGGGCCGCGAAGACCTGGCCCGACAGGTGCTGCAGCGAAAGCAACTGGCGCTCAACCAGCTCCAGGACCTCGACTCCCAGGTCGCTGGCCTGGAGCAGGAGCAGGAGCGCCTTACCCTGGCGGAACAGCGCTTGAGCGCCAAGGTTGAAGCCTTCCGGACCCAGAAAGAGGTCATCAAGGCCCAGTACACCGCTGCCGAGGCCCAGGTCAAGATTGGGGAAGCCCTCTCTGGGGTCTCCGAGGAGATGGCGGACGTCGGGACCTCCATCGAGCGTGCCCAGAACAAGACCGAGGAGATGCGGGCACGGGCCTCTGCCATAGACGAGCTGGCCAAGGTCGGAGTGCTTGAGGACCTGAGCCGTTCGGGGGACCCCGTGGCCCAGGAGCTGTCGCAGCTCGCAGCCCAGCAGAATGTGGAACAGGAGTTGGCTGCCCTCAAGCGCGAGCTCGGCAAAGCGCCGCAGGCGGCTCCCCTGGGACCTGGCAGAGGTGGGGCAGGGCCTGCTGCCCCTTCTCCATAGGGGTTTTGCAGCGCACACCCGAGCCGTGAGCAAAGCGATGGTTTTGGACGGTGGCAGCGATGATCGTTCGAATCCTTGGTGAAGGGCAGTACGAGCTCCCCAGCTCCCAACTGGATCGCCTCAACCGCCTGGACAACCGCGTCGTCCACGCGGTGGCAAAGGGTGACCGGCAGGCGTTCGGGCGGCTTCTGGGGCAGATGCTCACCCTGGTGCGCACCCGCGGAACGGGGCTCCCTCCGGACACCCTCAAGCCCTCTGACGTGGTGCTGCCCGGGGGTGACCTCGCCTTTGAGGAGGCGAAGGAGCTTTTTGTGGGGGAGGGGCTGATCCCAGGCTAGACCGGCCCCGTCCCAGCTCAGGAGAAGGCGAGAGGGCAAGCACCTCGCGAGGCTCTGGGGCTGTATGTCCCTGGACACACCTTGAACCGGGAACCGGTGGCGGCGGGCATAGGTTCGGTGTCACCAGGTACAGCGTTCAGGGAGGTTTGCAATGAGGGACAGCCTCCCAGTGCAAGAAGCGGCGCGGGGCTGGCAGCAGGGGTCTCCTCTCCCTGCATCGCATCGGAGGGGGGAGCAGCCCCCTGGAGAGCGGGAGATGAACAAGGTTGTGGCAATGATCCTGGCCGGGGGAATAGGAAACCGGCTGAGTATCCTCGTGGAAGAGCGAGCCAAGCCTGCTGTGGTCTTTGCAGGCAAGTACCGCATTATTGACTTCACCCTCAGCAACTGTGTCAACTCAGGGATCACCAGGGTAGGCATCCTGACCCAGTACCGACCGCGTTCTCTGGTTGAGCACATCGGTATCGGCCGGCCCTGGGAGCTTGACCGCGAGCGGGGTGGGGTCTATATCCTCCAGCCCTACGTCTCCAGAGGCTCCTCGGACTGGTACAGGGGCACCGCCGATGCTGTCTATCAGAACCTTGGCTTTATTGAGGAATCCCAGCCAGAGGACGTCCTTATCCTGGCCGGCGACCATATCTATTCCGCTGGCTATGCGGACATGGTCGCCTTCCACCGCTTCAGCGGGGCCCAGTGCACGATAGGGGTCCTGGAGGTCCCCCTGGAGGATGCCAGCCGCTACGGCATCGTGACCCTGGACAGCGAAGGGGCCGTGGTGGACTTCCAGGAAAAGCCGGAACATCCCCACAGCACCCTGGCCTCCATGGGGATCTACGTGTTCAACCGCGAGGCCCTGTCAGACGTGCTGGCCGGGGATGCTCGCAGGCGTTCCAGCAGCCATGACTTCGGACGGGACGTCGTCCCAGCCATGCTGGGGCGCTACCGGGTTTTCGGGCACCGCTTCAGTGGCTACTGGCGGGACGTTGGAACGGTGGACTCCTACTTCCAGGCCAATATGGAGTTTCTTCAGGACCCGCCGCCCTTCGCGCTGGACGATGCGGAGCACCCCATCCGCACGCGTCCCTCCGAGCACGGCCCCGCTCGCATCGGCCCCAGCGCTACGGTGTGGAACAGCCTCATCTGCCACGGATGCGTTGTCGAGGGAGAGGTGCGCCATTCCGTCCTGTCTCCCGGCGTCCGGGTGTGCAAGGGCGCTCGCGTGGAGGACGCCATCCTTTTCCATGATGCCCTCGTGGCGCCGGGGGCTGCGGTGCGCCACGCCATCCTGGACAAGCAGGTGGTCATTGGGGAGGACGCCGTCATTGGCTTCGGTAGCGACATGACACCGAATGCCGGTGAACCCGACAGGCTGTCCAGCGGCATCACCCTGGTGGGGAAAGGGGCCCGCATCCCCCGGGGCGCCAGGATCGGGCGCAACTGCAAGGTCTTGCCGCATGTCGGAGAATCGGAGTTTCCCCCGGGCCCGGTCCCTAGCGGTAGCACCATCCAGGCCCTGCGCAGCGCCAGGATCTACCGGGCATAGGAGGCACATCCTGCATAGGGAAGGACAGGCCCCTCCGGGAAGGCTGGCCGCATGAGCAGGGACACCCTCCGGGTCCTCTTCCTGGCCGCTGAGGTCGCTCCCTTCGCCAAGGTCGGGGGACTGGCCGACGTGGCGGGCTCCCTACCGGTTGCCCTTCATGAGTTGGGCCATGATGTGCGGGTGGTGACGCCCCTCCACTCCTACAAGGTGCCTCAGGACGTTCACCCCCTGGGGGCCGTGCGGGCAGCCGTGCATGGCGAGGTGGTGGAGGCCCGCGTGTTGCCAGCTTCCCTGAGAGGTGAGGTGCCAGTCTACCTGCTGGACAACTCTAAGTACCTGGCCCGCTCACGGGTCTACGGCGAGGCGGACGACCTGGACCGGTTCGCCTTCTTCTCCCTGGCAGCCCTGGAAGTTCCCCGACTTCTGGACTGGCAGCCTCATGTCGTCCACACCCATGACTGGCACACAGCCCTGGCGGTGAGGTCCGTCGCCAGTCGGCGGGGAAGCGGCGACCTTTACGGGAGGACTGGCACGCTCCTGACCATGCACAACGCCCAGTACCAGGGCTCCTTCGACGCCGCGTGGCTCCCACGGACGTTGCCTGGCCAGGAGAACCCTGAGCTCGCAGGGTTGCGCGCCAGAGGGGCGCCCCTCTCCATGCTGGCCCTTGGGATCCTCTCCGCAGACCTGGTGAACGCCGTGAGCAAGACCTATGCACAGGAGCTTCTGTCGCCTGAGCTCGGGTATGGCCTCAGCCCGCTGCTGCAGGAGCGCCGCGACCGCCTGTTCGGCGTGGTCAACGGCATAGACACCCATGAGTTTGACCCTGCCCACGACCGACACCTCAGTGCCACCTACGACCGCTCCTCTCTCGAGCGCCGCACCAGGAACCGGGAGGCGCTCCAGCAGCTCAGCGGCCTGCCGATGGACGCCTCGGTCCTCCTCTTCGGCATGGTCTCCCGCCTGGCAGACCAGAAGGGGTTGGACATCCTTCTGGAGGCCCTGCCCCAGGCCCTGGGGCACCTCCCCTGCCAGGTCGTCATCCAGGGCCTGGGCGAGGCGGAGTCCCAGGAGCGTCTGCGGGCCCTGACCACACGCTACCCTCAGCGGATGGCAGCGCACCTGGTCTTCGACGAGAGGGTGGCACGACTCATCTACGGCGGCTGCGATGTCTTTCTGATGCCTTCCCGCTTCGAGCCGTGCGGCCTGGGGCAGATGATCGCCATGCGCTACGGCGCCCTACCGCTGGTCCGGCGCACGGGCGGGCTGGCGGACACCGTTCAGGATCTGAGCGAGGACCTCGTCACGGGCGATGGCTTCGTCTTCGCTTCCTATACAACCCAGGCCCTCCTGGACACCATGGCCCGCGCAGTGGACGTGTTCCCCAGGCGCGAGCGGTGGAAATCAGCCATGCAGCGTGCGATGGGCCGCGAATTCTCCTGGAAGGCCTCCGCACGCCGCTACGGAGAGCTCTACCGCAAGGCCCTCGCTCTTGCGGAAGAGTCATGATCTACTGGGCTCTCGTCCTGCACTGCTATCAACCCCCCACCCAGCTTCACGGGGTGCTGCACCAGGTGGTGCGAGAGTCCTACCGGCCGGTGCTGGAGGTCCTGCGGCAGCACCGCCATGCCCGGGTGACGCTGAATGTGAGTGGCGTGCTGGCGCAGATGCTCGATGACCACGGCCATGCCGATGTGCTCCACGACCTCAAGCAGTTGGCCCAACAAGGGCAAGCGGAGCTGCTGGGCTCAGGGATGTACCACCCCATCCTGCCTCTCCTGCCAGCGTCGGAGATCCAGTGGCAGATCCGCGAGAACCTGCGGACCAACGCCCGCCTCCTGGGCGAGGTGTACAACCCCAAGGGGTTCTTCCCCCCAGAGCTGGCGTATGGCCCTCAGCTTATCGCCCCGCTGGTTGACAGCGGCCACCGGTGGCTGCTGGCCAGCGGCATCTCCTGCCCCGGCCCGCTGCCCATGCTTGCCATCCCTGAGGTGCAGAAGGGGGACAAGCGCCTGGCAGTCTTCTTCCGCAACGATGCAATGAGCAACCGTATCAGCTTTCGCCACACGGACGCCGACCGCTTTCTCACCGAACTGGCCTCCGCTGCCAGTTCGGACGGCGACGCCTATGTCATCACCGCGATGGATGCAGAGACTTTCGGCCACCACCACAAGGGTTGGGAACAGGACTTCCTGGGCCGAGTTTTCGCATCCCTGGGTGAATCCGTCCCTCCTCGTTCACCTCAGACCCCTAACCCGGGCAGACACCGTACCTCCGCCAGGGCCATCAGGATGGTCACCGTGAGCCAATTGCAGGAGCTTTTCCCAAGAGGGCCTGTGATAGAGCCCAGGGCCTCCTCCTGGAGCACCATGCCGGAGGACCTGGATAGTGGGAACCCCTACCCGCTCTGGAAGCATTCCGCAAATCCGGTCCACACTGTCCAGTGGCAGCACGTCGCCCTCTGCCTGGACCTGGTGCAGGAGGCGGAGACCGTTGCAGACAGCGAGGAGAGCCGACGCTTCGCAGGGATAGCCCGTAGCCTCCTGGGCGCTGCCTTACATAGCTGCCAGTTCTGGTGGGCGAGCAGGCGTCCCTGGTGGGAGGTGAACCTCATCCACCGGGGCTTTCTGCTGCAGCGGGAGGCGCTGCTGAATGCGTGCAAGGCGCTGCTCGCTACCAGCTCGCCGCAGGAAGCGGCCCGGTCCAGGGCCCGGCAGGCTCTGGGGGAGAGCGATCGCCTCTCCGCTGCGCTTACGAGGCTACTGCTTCAGTAGTCCAGGGGATAGTGGGACGACGCTCTAGCAGGCTGTTGAAAAAGAGGTGATCAGAGGGGCGAAGCCCCTTTGACAGGGGTCTGGGGGTGTCCCCCAGCTTTATTTTCCTCCCCCTTAGCCAAGTGCCAGGGGATGGCCGTCCCGACCAGTCGGGATTCAGCACCCTGCTAAACAAGGAGGCAAAGAGGATGGCTTACAAGATCGGTCCCCACAGGTACGAGCTGGAGCCCGGGTGGGGCAAGCTGCCCGAAGGCTACGATTTCCACCAGGTCGCCGGGGTAGCCGTCGACGCCCGTGACCAGGTGTACGCCTTCAACCGGAGCAGCCACCAGCTCTTGGTGTTCGACCGGGCGGGCAACCTCGTCAAGGTCTGGCGCCAGAAGTTCTCCATGCCGCACGGCATCCACATCGGCCCGGACGGCAACATCTACCTGGCGGACAGCGCCAGCCACGTGGTCCTCAAGTACACCCCCGGCGAGCGGCTCCTGCTGACGCTGGGCACACGAGACAGGCCCTCGGACACGGGATATACGCCGGAGGACCGCAACGTCAAGCGGGCGGCCGGGCCGTTCAACCTTCCCACGGGCGTGGTGGTCAACGGGAACGGGGACATCTTCGTCTCCGACGGGTACGGCAACTGCCGCGTCCACAAGTTCGACGCCCGCGGCACGCTGCTCACCTCGTGGGGAAGGCCCGGCACCGTCCGCCCTGGGGACTTCAACCTGCCGCACGGGATCGGCCTCGACGCCCAGGGCAGGCTCCTGGTGTGCGACAGGGAGAACAATCGTATCCAGGTGTTCAGCCACGATGGTGACTACGTGGCCACGTGGACGGGCTTTCGGCAGCCTACCACCGTGGCGATCGGCCCCGACGGCACGGTGTACGTCCCCGAGCTCCAGCACCGCGTGACTATCGTGGACGGCGCCGGCAAGGTCATGGCCCGCTGGGGTGAGGAGGAGAGCCACGAGCCGGGGAATTTCGTGTCGCCCCACGGCATCGCGGTAGACTCCCACGGCGATGTCTACGTGGGTGAAGTCCTGGAGGGCAAGAGGCTTCAGAAGTTCGTCCGTCGGTAGCGAAGGGGGCACGCGGTGAAGATCGAGAGCGTCGACACCTTTCTGGCCCACACCTACTTCCTCGTGCGCGTGCGCACCGATACGGGAATCACGGGATGGGGACAGAGCGCCTTCTGGGGCTACCCCGATGCCTGCGAGAGGATAGTCGGCCAATTCCGCGAGTATCTCGTGGGCAAGGACCCGCTTCAGATCGAGCGCCACTGGTCGTACCTGTTCCGCCACAAGCCCTTCCGGGGAGGCGCCCTCAGCGGGGCCGTGAGCGCCGTGGACATCGCCCTGTGGGACGTCGCCGGCAGGCACTTCGACACACCCGTCTACCAGCTTCTCGGCGGGAGGC
>JACQUN010000055.1 GCA_016210285.1 Chloroflexota bacterium | reverse complement strand
TTCGCCCCTCTGGACTCCCCGATGGAGCGGTTATTGGATAGGCTCTAACCCCGACGCCTGGTTGCCCTAGTGATTGCCGAGGCCGCAGGGAAGCGACATCCACGGCCTCACCGCCTGCGCTGCGCCGGAACCCTGTCTCCTGCACGCGCCTGAAGGCTGCGGTGCTGTCGCATGTCCCCGAGTCGTCTGCCCCGGTGCCCTGCTCCCGCCTGCAGCGCTTCGCCCCACGCACCTCCTCCCACCCCGTGTTTGCATCTGCCGTAGGTTGCCGCTACAATCCTGTTAGCAAGAGCCCAGACACCTTCCGCCAGGAGGCCCCCGTGGCGCGCTACCACGTCGCCGTGGACACCGGCGGCACCTTCACCGACGTCGTCCTTCAAGATACTGCGACCGGGAGAATCTGGGCGACGAAGACTGCGACCACCCCCGGTGATCCGTCCCAGGGCTTCATGCAGGGGGTGGGGAAGGTGCTGGCCCAGGCGGGCGCTTCGGCGCAGGAGGTGGCCCGGGTCTTCCACGGCACCACCATCGCCACCAACGCCATCATCCAGGGTCGCGCTCCCGGTGTTGGCCTCCTCACCACCCACGGGTTCAAGTATGTCCTGGAGATCGGGAGGCATGACATCCCCCGGCGGGAGAACATCTATGGCTGGGTGCAGGCCCCCCGCCCTGTGCCCCCCCACCTCATCCTTGAGGTGGCCGAGCGAGTGGACGCGGCAGGCCAGGTGCTACAGCCCCTGGACGACGCCGAGGTGCGAGCTGCCGCGCGGGCCCTCAAGGCCCAGGGGGTGGAGGCCATCGCCGTCAGCTTCCTGTATTCGTATGCCAACCCCTCCCACGAGCTGAGGGCTGCGGCCCTGCTCCAGGAGGAACATCCCGAAGCCCTGGTCTCCCTCTCCAGCCATGTCCTTCCCCAGTTCCGCGAGTACGAGCGCACCGTCGCCACCGTCCTGAACGCCTCTGTCATGGTCCACGTCAGCCGATACCTGCGGAACCTGGAGCAGACCCTTCGGGCCAGGGGCGTGAATGGCTCCCTGTTCATCATGAAGTCCAACGGGGGCGTGGCGTCGGCGGCCCAGGCGGCGCGCCAGGCGGTCCACACGGTGCTCTCGGGGCCGGCGGCAGGAGTGCTGGGCGCCCTCCAGATTGCCAGAGGCGCAGGCCACCCCAACTTCATCTCCATTGATGTGGGCGGCACCAGTGCGGATATCTGCCTGGTCCGCAACGGCGCGCCGGAGGTAAGCACCGAACGCCTCATCGCTGACCTCCCTCTCCAGCTTCCCATGCTGGACATCGTGACCATTGGCGCCGGGGGAGGCAGCGTCGCCCGGCTCACCGGGGCGCGGGGTCTCGCTGTCGGCCCGGAAAGCGCCGGTGCAGAGCCTGGGCCAGCCAGCTACCGGCGGGGGGGCAGCGAACCCACGGTCACCGATGCCCATCTGCTGCTGGGGAGGCTCCCCGCTTCTCTGCTGGGAGGCGAGATCCCCCTGGACATGGACGCCGCCCGCGAGGCCATTCTTGCGAGGATAGCCCGACCCCTGGGCCTGAACACCACCGAGGCGGCGGCAGGCATCGTGGAGATCGCCAACAACAACATGTCTGGGGCCATTCGAGCGGTCTCCATCGGGCGCGGGTACAACCCGGCCGACTTTGCCCTGGTAGCCTTCGGAGGCGCTGGCCCGCTCCATGCCTGCGCCCTGGCCTCCCTGCTGGGGGTGCGCACGGTCATCATTCCACCTGCGCCAGGCGTGCTCTCTACCTATGGCCTCCTTTTCACCGACCTGAAGAACGACTATGTGCAGACAGTGGCTCAGGGCAGCGATGGGCTGGACCCGCAGGCTGTTGCCATCGCCTATGCTCGCCTGGAGATCCAGGCGCAGGAGTGGTTGCAGCAAGAGGGTGTGGGACCTGGAGAGGGGATGCTGCTGCGCTCCGCCGACCTCCGCTACGCTCACCAGGGCTTCGAGGTGGCCGTAGAGGTGCCATCGGGCCCAGTTTCCCAAGCCGCTGTCCATCGGATGGTTGAGGCCTTCCACCAGGCCCATCTGCGCCTGTACACCTACCACATGCCCCACGTCCCGGTGGAGCTGGTGAACCTGCGGGTCACAGCCCTGGGGCCGCTGCCCAAGTACCCGCTGCCCTCGCTGTCTGACGCGCCTTCAGGACAGCCAGCCCCGGCCGCCAGCAGGAAGGTCCTGTTCAGCAAACAAGAAGGAATCGTGGAAACCCCTGTCTATCAGCGCCGGGACCTCCCAGCGGGGGCGGAGCTGAGGGGGCCCGCAATCATCGAGCAGCCCGACACCACCACCGTGTTGTGGCCGGATTTCAGGGCCAGGGTGGACCGGTTTGGGAACCTTGTCGTGGAACCCCTGTCCTAGCCTGTGGCCCCAGGAGGCAAGCCCGTGACGACTGACCCCATCACTATGGAGATCATCCGGGGGGCGCTGCGCTCCATCATCCTGGAGATGGAGAGCCTGGTGGAGCGCACGGCGATGTCCCCCATGGTCAAGGAGAAGAAAGACTACTTCCTGGGCGTCTATGACTGCCAGGGCAGGATCCTGGACGCCTATCTCTCCCTTAGCGGCCCCGGGCTCGTGGACCCCGTGCTTCAGGCGTATCCCCTGGAGGAGATGAAGCCAGGAGACCTGTACTGGTACAACGACCCCCACCGGACCCGAGGCGCGATTCAGCACACGGGAGACATGTGTTTCACCGCCCCCGTTTTCTTCGACGGCCAGGTGGGCGCCTTCGCCGTGGCCTTCGGGCATTTCTGGGACATCGGCGGCTCCGTCCCCGGGAGCCTCTCCCCCACGGCCACGGAGATCTTCCACGAGGGGACCCTGGTGCCGCCCATCCGTATCTACGCCGGAGACAGGCTGAACCGGGAGGCCTACGCCATCGTGCTGAACAACTCCCGGTTTCCCCACATGCTTGAGGGGGACACCAAGGCGCTGATGGCCTCCTGCCGCCTTGCCGACACCCGCCTCCAGGAGCTTGCGGCGCGCTATGGCAGTGAGGTGCTTCTGACCGCCTTTGACGAGCTGATCCAGCGCGGCATCGCCGCCTATCGCAGTTTCCTCCGGGAGCTGCTGCCCGAAGGGGAGTACGCCTCCTTTGACTACGTGGACGCCGACCCTGTGAGCGGGGAGCCCCTTCGAGTAGACCTGAAGATACGGCGGCTGGGGGAGCGCATCACCGCCGACCTTACCGGCAGCAGCAGGCAGGCCCGTGGCCCTGTGAACTTCATCACCAGTCCCGGCGCCTTCAACCTGATGCTGGCGCGCTACCTGAGCTACCTGAACCCTGATCTGCCCCTCAACGAGGGTGCTGCCCACATCGTTGATGAGGTCCTGGTGAAGCCAGGCACAGTCACCTATCCCAATTTCCCCGCCCCGGTGGGGCTGCGCAGCCATACCGCTATCCGCCTGATGGGATGCATCACCTCGGCGCTGGCCCAGGCCACGGCGGGCAGGGCGCCAGCGGGCTCGCCTGTCTATGTCATCTACAATCTCCGAGCCATGGACAGCAATGACCGCTACCTGTACTTCAGCGAAGGGATAGGCTCCGGCCAGGGCGCTCGTCCCCACGCAGACGGGCTGAACGCTATCTACTTCCGAGACCAGAAGAACTACCCCATAGAGTTCATGGAGCGGGAGTTCCCCCTACGCGTCGAGCGCTACGCCATCCGTGCCGACTCCGGCGGCCCCGGGCGCTACCGCGGGGGGTGCGGCGTCGTCCGGGACATCCGCATCCTCACCGACTGCACCCTCAGCACCCGCATGGACAACGTCCGGTTCCCGTGCTTCGGCGTGAACGGTGGGGAGGCGGGAGCACCCGGGCGTTTCGTCCTGAACCCAGGCACAACGCAGGAGAGGGTCCTGCCGCCAGCCGGGGAGAATCTGCCCATCAGGGCAGGCGACCTGCTGCGGGTGGAGACTTGCGGCGGCGGTGGCTGGGGTGACCCGTACATGCGGGAGCTCCAGCGCGTCCGGCAGGATGTCGTCGAGGGGTTTGTGAGCCAGGAGGCCGCGCACGAGCAGTACGGGGTTGTCCTGGGTCCAGGCCATCTAGAGGTGGACGATCGGGCTACCCAGGCGCGCCGCGCCCGGCCCCGGGAGCCTCTCCCCATGCTCGACCGGGGACCGTCGGCATACCAGTGGCTCAAAGGGCTTGGCCGAGAGGGTTGAGTATGCCTTACGTCAGCATCGGGGGCATACTCTTCCACTACCATCTGGACGCCTTCTCGGACCCCTGGCAGCGGGGCGGCACGCTCCTCCTGCACCATGCGGCGGCAGGCAACCTGCAACGGCGCAGCCCCGTCGAACGAGCGGAAAGGGCCGGCTAGACCGGGAGGCCGGGCCATCACGTTGACCATAGACTGCCCACAAGGGGGAGTGGTATGCTGGACATGCACGGAAGCGGCAGACAGCGGTGGTCGGCCATGTGGAATGGCATCGTCATCGGGTTGGGGATAGGCATGTTGCCGACCCGGGCGCTGCCCGTTGGGCTCATCATCGTCGCTCTGGGCGTCGGGCTGGAGTGGTGGCAGCGGCGCAGGATGAGGCGCTGAGCCAGGCTGCTTTCGCCCTGGGCCCTCGCATCGGAGCAGGCTCCCTCCGGAGACACCGCCGCACCACGGGGTGCTATAATGCGGGCTGCCCGATGCCTTCCCCGCTGTTGCAGAGCCACGATGTGGGACAGCCAGAGGAAATCGTGTGGGCGACGTCCTCATTGGCACATGCTCCTGGACAGACCGAAGCCTCATCACTTCGGGGGCGTTCTACCCGCCCTGGGCCAGGAGCCCGGAGGCGCGGCTCCAGTTCTACGCGGCGGAGTTTCCCATCGTCGAGGTGGATAGCAGCTACTACGCCCTTCCCACCCAGAAGGCCTGCGCCCTCTGGGCGGAGCGGACACCGCCTGGTTTCCTGTTCGATATCAAGTCGTTTTCACTCCTCACGTGGCACCCCACCAGGCCCCAAACCCTCCCAAGGGAGGTCCGAGATGCCCTCCCTGCCGAGCTGAAGGAGAAAGCGAATCTCTACTCCCGCGATGTCCCCGATGAGATTCGCCAGGACATCTGGGCCCGCTTCCGCGAGGCGCTGCTGCCCCTGGATAGCGCTGGGAAGCTGGGGGTTGTGCTCTTCCAGTTCCCCCGCTGGTTCATCCCCGGCCGTGAGCGGTTGGACTACATCCTCTTCTGCCAGGAGCAGCTCCCTCAGTACCGGGTGGCAGTGGAGTTCCGCAATGCCCTCTGGCTCGGCCCGGAGCATCAGGGGCGCACCCTGGACTTCCTGCGCCGCAACAAGCTGGCCTTCGTGTGTGTGGACGAGCCGCAAGGGTTTCCATCCTCCGTGCCACCGATTGCCGAGGCCACGGCTGAGGTAGCTTTGGTCCGCTTCCACGGGCGCAATCGCGAGACCTGGGAGAAGCGGGGCATTGCCGCTTCGGAGCGTTTCGATTACTACTACTCCCCCGACGAGTTGCGGGAGTGGATACCCCGCGTATCCTACCTGAGAGAGCACTCCACACAGCTCCACCTGCTGTTCAATACCAACGCCGGTGACCAGGGCGTGGTCAACGCCGGGGTGGCCGCCAGGCTCCTGGCCGAAGAGGAAGAGACAGCAAGGAGGCAAGGGTCATGAAGTTCGGCCTTCTCCTGATTCCACAGCAGCCGATGACCGATTCATCGGTGAAGCGCTTTCGTGAGTATGTGCAGCAGACCATCCTGGCAAGAGACCTCGGCTTTGACATCCTGGCGGTGGGCCACCACTACCTGTCGCCGCCCTACCAGTCCCTCCAGAACGTGCCGCTCCTGGCCCGCCTGGCCGCCGAGGCGGGCCCCATGCAGCTCTGCACGGGCGTCATCCTGCTGCCCCTGCTGAACCCCGTGCAGGTGGCTGAGGAGATTGCCAGCCTGGACATCATGTGCGAGGGGCGCCTCATCTTCGGCGTGGGCCTGGGCTACCGCGACATCGAGTACGAGGCGTTCAACGTCCCGCCCCGGGAGCGTGTGGGCCGCATGCTGGAGTCCCTGGAGCTTATCAAACGCCTGTGGACCGAGGAGAACGTGACCTATGAGGGGCGGTACTTCCGGCTGCGAAACGGGACATCCACCATCCGCCCGGTGCAAAAGCCCTACCCGCCGATCTGGATCGCCGCCAACGCCGATGCC
>JACQUN010000054.1 GCA_016210285.1 Chloroflexota bacterium | reverse complement strand
GCTGGGGATCGTAGAGGGCAATGCCCTGCTCTGAGTGCTCTCGGACAGCAGCAAACTCCCCAAACAGAATCAAAGTATCCGCCAGGGCATGGTGACTTACCAGAAGGAGAGACCGGTCTTGCCTGCCCTGGGCAAGACTGAGGAGTTGCTCCGCCAGCTCACGTGCCGTCTGCAACTCCGCCCGTGCTTCATAGAACTCCCACAGTCCCCGCAGCGCCGTGAAGAGCTGAGGAGTTTCCCCTACCTGCCGGCACAGTTCTCGCACCCGCGTGTAGATTTTTTCCACTTCTGGGGTCGCGTAGCCCCTGGCGGTCATCAAAGCCGGCCCCAGGACGGCCTGCAAATCCAGTTCGCGCTGGATGCGCTCAGGAGTACTCGATAGAGTCTTGAGCAACTCCAGCCCTCTGTTGAGGAGAGAGATCGCCTCCAAGTAAGCCGAGCGCTGGACGGCTCTCTCCCCGGCACGCTGTAAGTAGTCTACCGCCTTCTCGGTGTTCCCACTGCGACTGTAGTGATGCGCCAGCTCACTGTAATGATCTTCCAGCCGATCCCCAAAGAAATTCTCGATTGCCTGTGCCGTCCGCTCGTGCAGTACCTTCCGCCGCTCTATCAACACCGAGTTGTAGGCCACCTCCTGCGTCAGCGCGTGCTTGAACGTATACTCCACCTCCGGAAACGCCGGCTGCTCGTAGATGAATTCCCCCTCCTGAAGCCGGGACAACAGCCGGTACAATGCCTCTTCAGGCTGCTCTGCCACCCGCCTGACCAGGCCCAGCGAGAACTCCTTGCCGATCACTGATAGCGTCTGGAGCAGGGCTTTCTCCTCGCCCCCCAGCCGGTCGATCCGCGAGGCCAGCACCACCTGCACCGTGGCCGGGACCTGGACCTCCGTCAGGGGCCGGGTCAGGTGGACACCTCCATTTCGCGCCAGCACGCCCTGGTTAAACAGCGCCTGAACCATCTCCTCCATGAAGAAGGGGTTGCCCTCCGTCTTGTCCAAAATGAGCTGCTTCAGGCCCTCCAATCCCGATCCATTTCCCAGCAGTCCTGAAAGCATCTCCCCGGCGCTCTCGCGTCCCAGAGGGTCCAGACGCAATTGCGTATAGTAGGTCTTGTGGCCCCAGCTATGCCGGTACTCCGGGCGGTAGTTGACCAGCAACAGGATGTGCAACGTGGGCACCGCCTCGACGAAGATGTCCAGAAACGCCTGCGTCTCCCCGTCCAGCCAGTGCAGGTCCTCAAAAATCACGAGCAGAGGCTGGTTGAGACTCTCCCGCAGCAGCAGCCGCTTGATCGCCTCGAACGTCCGCTGGCGCTTGATCTGAGCGTCCATCTGCTGCAAGGGGGAGGCGGGGTCTGAGATCCCCAGCAGCGAAAACAGGTAGGGCAGCGTGTCCTCCAGGCTCCGGTCCAGCATGAGCACCTTGCCCCCCACCTTCTCCCGCCGCCTCCGCTCATCGTCCTGAAGCGTGATTTGAAAGTAGTCCTTCAACAACTCGATCAGCGGCAGATAGGCATACGCCTTGCCGTGTGACACCGAAAACGCCTCCAGCACCAGACAACTGCCCTGAGATACCACCTTGAACTCATACATCAGACGGGATTTCCCGACCCCTGGCTCTCCCACCACCGCCGCGATCTGCCCCTGGCCCCCTTTAACCATCCCCAGCGCCCGCCGGAGCTGGTCCATCTCCTCCTGCCTCCCCACAAAGCGCGTCAGCCCACGCCGGGCAGACACCTGCAACCGCGTGCGCAACGGCCCCACGCCCAGCACCTCATAGATATGGACCGGCTCGCTCACCCCTTTCACCTGAGCCGCGCCCAGAGCATTAAACTTAAAATACCCCTCGGTGAGCTTGTAGGTGTATTCACTCGCCAGAATGGAGCCTGGCGAAGCCAGGTTCTCCATCCGCGCCGCCAAACCCGTCGTGTGACCCACGGGCACATAGTCCGTGTGCAGATCGTCCTTCCGGATCGACCGCACCACCACCTCCCCGGTGTTCACTCCCACCCGGACCAGGAGGTTAATCCCCTTTTCAAGCCGCAGCTTCTCAGCATACCTCTTGCTCTCCTCCTGCATCCGAAGCGCCGCATACAGCGCCCGCTGCGCGTGGTCCTCGTGCGCAATCGGCGCGCCGAACAGCGCGAAGATGCCGTCCCCCAGGGACTGCGCCACGTAGCCCTCGTAGCGGTGGACGGCGTCCATCATGAGTTGCAAGGCCGGGTCCACGATGCGCCTGGCCTCCTCCGGGTCCAGGTCCTCCAAAAGCTCCATGGACCCTTTGATGTCCGCGAACAGGACCGTGATGGTCTTGCGCTCCCCGTCCGGGGCTGCCCGGCCCTCCAGGGCCGCCTGCTCGGCCAGGATACGCTCGGCCAGATGCCGGGGGGTATAGCTTTTGGGGGAGACAAAGGGTGTAACTGGGGGCGCACTCGTCAGGGCCTGCCCGCAGGCCCCGCAAAACTTCCGGCCCGGAGACACCGAAGCCCCGCAGGAAGGGCACACCCACTCCAGCTTCGCTCCGCATTCCTCGCAGAAGCGGACCCCTTCGCGGTTCTCAAACCCGCACTGAGCGCAGCGCATCGGCTTGACCTTCCGTCATGTAAGGACGGCCTTTCACCCATTCACTAATTCATAGACCCGATACTCGACGGCATTCGGCACCAAACGACCCTCGCCAACAGCCATCACGCGATTCAACCAGGTATAGCGAGTATCCCCCGTCTCGAAACGCGGCTGCGTCATGAAATACGTATCCCCATATTCTGTCGAGCCGCCCTGGGAAAGGGCTGTTCTCACCTTCTCATTCATGACGATCACGCCGAAATATTGCACGTATATCCGAGCCCCGTCTTCCGTTGCCAGGGCTGCTCGAACATCGAGGCGACCCACTCCTTCCGCGTCGAATAGGATCCAATCGCCGCCGCTGGGCAGGATCGTGCCACGCAGGCGCGAGCCCTCAAAAGTTCCACCAGCGACATCAAAGATGCTTCGCGTTCCAAAAGGACCTGCTCCGATTTCCACAGGAGCCTTGAGATCCGCGTGTATCGCCATAAGGAGTTGGAGTCTCATAGTTGCCTCCTTCTGAAGTTGTGGTTCACGCTAACGCCTCGAGAAGCGCCTTCGCCTCTTTCAGGTCTACCGTGTCAAACCCTTCGGTGAACCACCCATAGATCTCCTGAAGCATCTGCCGCGCCTCCTCCCTCTTGCCCTGCCCCTGCCACAGCCGGCACAGGCTCACCGTCGCCCGCAGCTCCAGAGACCTGGCCTGCTGATGCCGGGCCACCGAGATGGCCTTATGAAAACAGGTCTCCGCCTCAGATTCCGCTTCTTCTATCGACCGCTGACCGCCGACCGCCGACCGCCGACCGTCGGCTTTTCTGCCGTCCGCCGTCGTCGGTCGTCCGTCTGCCGTCTGCCGTAATAATTCCCCCTTAAGACGATACAGCTCTGCCTCGTAGAAACGCTCCCCCGTGCGCTCGACTGCGGTTAGCGCCTCGGTTAGCACGCGCAGCCCCTCCTCAGGCTGTCCTCCTTTCCCATACCCCTCGGCCAGCAGGGCAATAAGATACGTCGATGCCAGCTCTGCTCCTGTTGCCCGGTAGGCGGCCAGACCCTGGCGCATCTGCGCAATCCCCTCCTCTGCCTGCCCCTGCTCGACCAACACCCAGCCTCGCGGGATAACCCCCAATGGCAAGAAGAAGGAAAATCCCTGATCTGTAGAGAGCGCAATCAGTTCCTCTGTCCGTTCCTGGACTCCTTGCGGCTCCCGGCGGAACTGATAGACCCAGGCAGCGCCGGTAAGGGCGTACGCCAGGCTGTGGGGGTGAGATAGATCCCGGGCCAGGGTCAACGCCTCGTGGCTCCTCTTCAGGGCCTGGTCTGGATAGCCCAAATGCCACAAGGTATGGGATGCATAGACCCGACAAGCCATGCCGGGATCGGCAATGTAAAAGAACAAAGAGTGGCGCAACTGAGGGTCATAGAGGCTGATGCCCTGTTCACCGTGCTCTCGCGCTGAGGCGAACTCCCCGAGGTAGTAGACGGTCACCTCCATCTCATGTTGTGCCCACACAAGAAGAGCGGGGTCTTGCAGCCTCCGGGCCAGACCCAGAACCTGCTCGCCCAGCTTGCGCGCCGTCTGGTAATCCGCTCTCACTATATAAAATGCACCCAGTCCAAGCAGCGCCAGGAAGGCTTGCGGCGTTTCCTCCTCTTGCTGACATAGCTCTCGTGCCCGGGCATAGGCGTGTTCCACCTCTGGTGCTGCATAACCCTTGGTGACTATCAGAGCCTCACCCAGGGCAATCTGCAAGTCCAGTTCGCGCTGGGTGTGTTCAGGGCCGTCCGGCAGGGTCTTGAGCAGTTCCAGCCCTTTTTTGAAGTGATGGATCGCCTCCAGGTAAGCCGAGCGCTGGGCGGCTCGCTCCCCGGCCCGCTGCCAGCAGGGAATAGCCTGCTCGATGAGACCCGCCTCCGTGTAGTGATGCGCCAGCAACTCAGGCTGGGCCTCTTTGATCTCGACAAACCGCTCCTCCAGCACCTGCGCGATCCGCTGATGAAACTGCTGCCGTCGGCTCTTGAGCAACGACTGATACGCCGCCTCCTGCACCAGCGCGTGCTTGAAGACATACGTCGCCTGAGGCGCCAGCCCCCGCTGGTAGAGCAACTCCGCCTCCACCAGTTGAGACAGCCCCTTCTGAAGCGTCGCCTCGTCCAGCGGTGAGACCGCCTGAAGCACCTCATAGCTGAACTCCCGGCCCAGGGTCGCCCCCAACTGCGCCACCTCCTTCACCGCCGCCAGCCGGTCCAGCCGAGCCATGAGCGAGTCCTGCAGCGTGGCAGGGATCGCCAGAGGGGGCAGAGGACCTGTCAACTCATACCGGCCCTTCTGCTCTTTGAGCAGACCCGACTCCAAAACCATCTTGGTCAACTCCTCCACAAACAGGGGCACCCCATCTGTCCTGACCACCACCTGCTCCACCCCTTCTCCAGGCAACGCCTTGCCTCGCGCCACCCTGCCCACCATGTCCGCCGCCTGCCGCCGGGTCAAACGACTCAAGGTGACCTGCGTCAGGTGTGAGCGCCCCCCCCACGGCGAAGCAAAGTCCGGCCGGCAGGTGAACAGGGCCAGCACCCGCACCGTCGGCCCCTGGTCCACGATCAGGCCGAGC
>JACQUN010000049.1 GCA_016210285.1 Chloroflexota bacterium | reverse complement strand
GTGAGCTGCTACGGCTGCTGGTGGACGAGGTGGTCTACGCAGACGGCCAGGTGACCATCAAGACCATCATCCCCGTGGAGGAGCGTCGATTGCGTCCTATACCCCAACGGGTGCGTGGAACGGAGCTTCCGTACCGACGAGGAGGAGTTCTACCAGGTGGAGGAGCTGCCCGCCGACCTGGGTGGGCTGGAGGCTGCCCTCCGCCACTGGAACTCCATCTACGAGACGGTGCGCCCGCACCAGGCCCTGGGCTATAAGACCCCCGAGCAGTTCTATCAAGACTGGTTAGCCAGGCACTCTGCAGGAAAGGAGGCATTGTCCGATATCTTCTGACCCAGTACAGGGTCTTGAAGAGGGATGGGGAGAATTGATATGATATACCCTTGCGTGTGCAAAATCTGCAAGGAGGGCGGGTGATTGAATGCGCTAGGCACACATCTCATACTGGAGCTCAAAGAGTGTAGCCGGCCCCTGCTGGACGACCTGGCCCACATCCGGCGGACCCTCCTGGAGGCGGTCGAAGCCTGCGGTGCCAGCGTCGTCGGCGAAACCTTCCACAAGTTCTCCCCCTACGGTGTGACCGGCGTGGTGGCCATTGCAGAATCCCACCTCTGCATCCACACCTGGCCAGAGCATGGCTACGCCGCTGTGGACATCTTCACCTGCGGGGAGAATGTGGACCCCCACAAGGCAGCCTCCGCCATCATTCGGGGGCTTCAGGCCCGCGACCCCTCCCTCATCGAACTGAGGCGCGGGCTTCTGACCGAGGGCGTGCCAGTGGGGGCGCTAGTAAGGGGGTGATGGAACCTGTATGTTACCGGATAGACGCAAATGGTACTTCGAACTCATTACCCCGGACCTGATGCAGCTCGCCAGCATCCGCACGGTCCTCTACAGCGGCCGCACCGCCTACCAGAGCGTCGAGGTGCTGGAGACGGGGCCCTATGGCCGTTGCCTGGTGCTGGACGGGAAGACCCAGTCCGCCGAGGCCGATGAGTTCATCTACCACGAGAGTCTGGTCCAACCGGCGCTGGTGGCCCACCCGCGCCCTCAGAGGGTGCTTGTTGCCGGCGGGGGTGAAGGTGCCACCCTCCGCGAGGTGCTGCGCCATCGGTGTGTCCGCCGTGTGGTGATGGTGGACCTTGACCAGGAGGTGGTGGAGCTCTGCCAGAAGTATCTCCCCGGCCACCACCAGGGTGCCTTCCAGGACGCACGGCTGGAGCTGCACTTCGGCGACGCCAAGGCTTTCCTGGAGCAGTCCCGGGAGACCTTTGACGTCATCGTCCTGGATTTGCCAGACCCCATGGAGGGCGGGCCGGCCTGGCAGCTCTACACCCAGCGGTTCTACCGCATGGTGCGGGACCGCCTCGAGCCCGGCGGCCTTCTCGTCACCCAGTCGGGGCCAGCGGGGCCGCTAAACTATCGTGAGGTATTCACCGCCATCCACAACACCCTGGAGACGGTCTTCCCCCAGGTGTATCCCTTTTTCACCTATGTGCAGTCCTTTGGCGAGGCCTGGGGCTTCACCATTGCATCCCTGGGGCCAAACCCTGCGGAGCTCTCCCCAGGCCAGGTGGACACCCGACTGGGCGAGCGAGGTGTAGCGGGCCTCCGTTTCTACGATGGCCTGGTCCACGGCGGCCTCTTCGCCTTGCCCCTCTTCCTGCGGCAAGCGCTGGCGGCTGAGGAGCGCATCATCACGGAAGAGAAACCGCTTTTCGTGTTCTAGGGCTTGTCCCGAGGGTCCTTTCCACAGGTCTTTCTAAGCAGGGAGAAACTTGTGGCTGAGTTCACTTCTTCCGAGCGAGAACGCCTCCTCGCGGACCTACGGCAGCTCTGTGCTGCCATGCATCCACCCGGATGCATGGGGCCGGGCCGCTGATGGACTTGGACCTGACCATCCCCCAGCTCCGGGTCGTTTTCCTGCTCGCAGAGTCGGAGCCCATGAGCATGAGCTCAATAGCGCAGGATCTGGGTATCACGCTGCCTGCCTGTACGCACCTCGTGGACAAGCTGGTGCGCGCCGGCTTCGTGGCCAGGAGCGCAGACCCTGATGACCGGCGGGTGGTTCGTTGACTCTAACAGACAAGGGCGAGGCCTTGGCCGAGCGATTGCGCCAGTCGATTCCCTTTGAGCGTCAGGAGTTCTTGGACCGGCTGACGGTAGAGGAATTGAGAGTCATCGTTCAGGCTATGGCCATTTTCCAGCGAGTGATGACCGAAATGCAGGCCGAACACGCTGAGCCTTTTCCCAGCGAAAGCCATGGCGGTGCGAGCGTTCGCCGGCCTGCGTTTGCCACCCAATCTGTAGGGGAGGAACAGCCTCGTGCTCACCCGTCTCGCTCTTCGAGTTCGTTTCCTCATCATCCTCCTCATGATTGCCGTCATG
>JACQUN010000048.1 GCA_016210285.1 Chloroflexota bacterium | reverse complement strand
GGCCTTCAGTCTGCGATCAAGGAAGCTGCGCTCTTCTTCGGTTAACACAATCGCAACGGCTCGTCTGCTCATGGGGCACAGCATAACAGATCCGCCATGATATGTCAATACGTTCTCCTGTCACGACACTAGCTCTTGGAGCCGGGTTGCCCGGAAGTCTCCGCGGCCTTGCTATTGGCGATGGCCAGCACAGGGTAGCCCGACCAGCCGCGCAGCATAAAGTAGGCAAGGAGCGGCGACGACAGGACGGGGAAGACCCAGTTGATTGACGCGTCGTAGCCCCACAAGGTCAGCCAGCGGAGGGTCTTGAGAAGACGGAAGAAGCCCCTTCCGCCGCTGCGCTGCCCCAGGAAGTTGATGTACCCGTCGGCGTGGAAGCGCTTTGATATGCCGCTGAAGGCGGCCCAGAACAGCTCTGCCGAGATCGGTCGTGGGTACAGTAGGCTGACAGAGCCGTAGCCGGCCCGCTGCAGTGCCGTCGTTATGCTCTTCTCGCTCCAACGCGTGAGGTGGTTGGGTGGGTAGTCCGTGTCCTCGTACCCGCCCAGGTGGAGCCCCCATCGCTTCGGGCTGGGGACGCTCAGGACCAGGGGGGCATCCGGGAACTGGGTGCGGATAGCCCGCAGGAAACCCACGGGATCCGTTACGTGCTCCAGCACCTCGAAGGAGGTGGCCGCTGCGGGCCTGGGCCAGTCAGGGGGGTAGTTCTCCACCGAGCCCTGATAGACCTGGAACCCCTTGGCCTTGAGGGTATCCACGGTGGTGGCCACCACCTCCAGGCCCGAGGGGTCGAACCCTTCGCGCTCCACGGCTGCCAGGAACCACCCGGTGCCAAAACCCACGTCGAAGACGCGAGAGCCACGAGGGACGTTCCGCTTCAGCCACCGGATGGCCATCTTCTGGACCAGGGGGACGAGGGCCGGCGCTTTCCTCACCATTCCCTTGTGGTCAATGGTAGGCAGCCTCAGCGAGCAGTGACCCTCGGTGTAGGCGAACTGGTAGAACCTCTGGTACGGGGTGACATCGTAGGTCAGCGGCCAGCCGAACTGGAGGCCGCACTGCGGGCACTGAACGACTGAGAAGTCCCCACGTTTCTCTCTAACCCGTATCCCTTCAGTGGTCTCGCAGACTGGGCATTTGGTTGACACCGTTGTTGCCGTCGTCATGGCTGGCCTCCGCTAAACTTGGGGTTGCTTCGACAAAGGTCTTGGGACCTCTTCATGGTTGCCCACTCTGGGCGGCTGGCCCCTTTCGCACCGCAAACGTTACGTCGGCGCTCAGACTAGGAACAAGCGCAAAAAGGCCGTCCACCAGGCGGGCCGGCAGTGGCACGCGCCGAAGCTCCCAGGAGTGGGCCGCGGCCTCTCCGCGTGCCCCCAGAATCACGAACCGGTGCTGCTGCAAAAGCTCTTTGAGGGCGCAGAAGGTGAACAGGCGGATGTGCCCGCATCCAGCAGAGCCCCAGAACTTGGGTCTTCCCACGTTGTGGCGCAGGCTCACTGAGCTCATGAAAGGCTGCATGCCCAGGAGCAAAACCAGACGATTGTACCACGAGGCCAGGTTTGGCGTCGTGAGGATGAACACCCCCCGGGCCGAGAGCACGCGGGCGGCCTCGTCCAAGAGGTGGTCGGTATCAAAAAGGTGCTCGATCACCTCCCCGCAGAAAACGGCGTCAAAGTGCCCGTCCGGGAACGGCAACGCCTCCTGGCCCACGTCACAGACCTGAGCTTTGACGCCCTTGTCTCTGGCTGCCTCTGCCCGCTTCTCAGCTATCTCCACCCCATAGGCCTCTTTCGCCTGCAGCGCCCGCTGGAAATAGAGGGCGATCTCTCCTGTTCCACACCCGATGTCCAGCAGACGGTCCACTGACGGGAGGTGGCGGCGGAAGATGGCAGCCGCCCTCTGGATGCGCCGTGATATGAGCTCACCCTCTATGATGACCTGTGCTTCCTGCTGATAGTAGCTTCGCCGCTCCATGTCTCCCCTACTCGTATACTGCACACCCTTGCGGTAGGGTCATAGCCTGGCCTCCGCAAGAGCTGCGCTTGATGCGCCGGCCTCCATGATAAGCCCTGGAAGGGTGCAGGCGCGCTCCCGGAGCTGGGCCGTCCGGGCCATGAGCCCTGCGCGCAGGGATGCTTCATTGTCCAGCAGGCGATGCACGGCGTTCAATACACCCTGCGTGTCCAGCTCTCGGATGTTCAGGGTGAACTCCTCCAGCCCCAGCATCCTGGTGAACCCGTGGGTCTTGTGGCCCCAGTAGGAGATGCCCACGGAGGGGGTGCCAGAAAGGGATGCCAGAATGAGCGAGTGGGCCCTGGTGCCCACCAGGAAGCGGGCCTGCCCGTAGAGGGCGCTGATGTCGGGCGGCGTCATGTCCTCCGTGACAATGACAACCCTGTCCTTTGCCTGCACCCGCTGCCGCAGCGCCTCGGCGGCCTCCAGGTCGTCCTCGCCGGCAAAGCGCATGGTGGACATGAGGACAATGGCGACCTTGGGGCTTGTGCCTTCTGACAGGAGGGCGTCAACTGCCTGGGCCATGGTGTCCAGGTAGCGCTGATACAGCGCCTCGCCGTAGAAGCTCCAGGGCCGGACGGTGAGGGCCATGAACTGCCCTGGCCGGAGGCCGTATCGGGCCAGCAACCCTGCAACCCGCTCCGGCGGGCTGGGCGCCACGCCGAAAGAGGCGTCGGGGAAGACGTGGACTCGGTGCTCCTCTACCCCACATTTCAGGAGCTCGGCCTTCGAGCCCTCCTCTCGCACGCTGATGAAGGTGGCGGGCTGGAGGAGCCGCCGGGTCGCGGCCATGATGGGCCTGTTGCCGTGGAAAGGCCCGACCGTCTGGGAGTAGAGGGCGAAGGGCTTCCCCATGCGCCGGGCGGCCAGCAGGGGGTAGGCGTGGGCGTACATCCCCCCCAAGAGCCGCTCCAGCATCGGCTTGAGGCCGGGCAGCAGCACGAAGAAGTAGCTCCCTGGGGAGCTCAGCACAAGGTCGGCCTCGGCGATGCTGCGCAGAAGGGGGGTGTGCTTCAGTCCCAGCGCAAGGCTGGGAAGGGACCTGGCGATGTGGCTCAGCCACCAGGGCCGCGCCAGCGCCGCTGCCATCGGGCCGGGAAAGCGGCGCAGAAGGGCCTCGTTCTCCACAACTGGCAGGTCGGAGGAGATGATCTGAACGTCGGGGAAGACAGCCCGGATGTGGCGGCAGGCGTCGGAGAAGCGGGTGTCCTTGTGCCAGAAGGCGGGGGACACCGTGAATTGGACGTCCGGGAAGGAGCGCTTGAAGGCTGTGATGGTCCCGAGGGCCATGGCGCAGTCGCCCTTGTTGGAGTCGCTCCAGTAGTTCACCATCACGACCTTCATGGGCGACCGTTCCCCCCTGGACGCAGCCAGCGGTCGCACCATTGCAAGAACACGAAGGCCGGCCAGACCACGTTGCTCTCGTCTATGTTCCCTTCGATATGCCGCCGGAAGGTCCGCCTCAGGAACCCCTGGTCCAGGAAGCCGTTGCCGCTGGCCACCAGGTCGTAGGCCTGCTCCTTGAGGGGGCCTCGGAGCCACTGGTGGGCAGGGGTATCGAAACCCCTCTTCCGTCGGTCCCAGAGCTCCCGGGGCAGGTAGCGGCCCAGGGCCTGCTTGAGGAGGTACTTGGGCATCCCATCGTGCCGCTTCATCTCCGTGGGCACCCTCAGGGCGTACTCCACGAGGCGGTAGTCCAGGAGCGGAGCGCGGGCCTCCACTGAGTTGGCCATGCTGGCTCGGTCCACCCGGTCCAGGTTATAGTCCGCCAGGTTGAAGTAGATGTCGAAGAGGCAGGCGGCGTCCAGAGGCCGCTCCTGGAACGGTTGAACAAATCGGCCCAGTCCGACCAACTCCTTGGGGTCTGGCACCTGGGGGAGCAGCATCTCGGTCAGCCGCTCCCTGGGGACGAGGCGGATGAGGGAGAAATAGAGCTCTGCTACCGATGGCGAGGCGAAGACGAAGTGGGCGCGACGCAGGCGGTTGAGCCATGCCAGCGGCAGCCGGCGGGCCACCGCGTCGGAGGCCGTCACGTACTTGCCTGCGAGCCCTACGGTGGCGGCCAGGAGGGGCGCCACGGGGCGAAGGCGAAGGGAGGCCCGGAGGTTGGCATAGGTGCCCGGCTCGTAGCCCCAGAAGAGCTCGTCACCGCCGTCCCCCACCAGCACCACCTTGGCGAACTGATGGGCAACCTTGAAGATCAGGTAGGTGGGGACCGCCGCAGGGAAGGCAAGGGGTTCATCGAAAATCTCTGGGAGGCGCTGGATGGCTGGCAGCAGGTCATCTCTGTTTACATAATATGTGTGGTGGCGGGTGCCCAGAATACGGGAGATCTTCTCTGCATCGGCCACCTCGTCGGTGGGGTCGCCGAACCCCACGGTGAAGGTCTCGATGCCCGGCGCGGAGCGATTGGCGATGGCCGCGACGGTGCAAGAGTCCACCCCGCTGCTCATGATGCAGCCTACTGGAACATCCGAGCGGAGGCGGAGCTGCACGGCGCTCTCCAGGAGCCCCTCCAGCTCTTCCAGGGCCTTTCGCTCGTCCTGCGGGGCGTGGTCAACATTCAGGGTTGGGACCCAGTAGGGTTTGACCTGATGGCCTCCGCTGGCGATGTCATACACGAGGGAGCAGCCCGGGGGGAGCTTGTGCGTGTCCTTGAAGATGGAGTAGGGGGAAGGGATGCGGCCCAGGGTGAAGTAGATGGCCAACGCCTCCGGGTCCACCTCGCGCGGGAAGTCGCGGCACGTCATCAGGGCCTTGAGCTCGGAGCCGAAAAGGAACAGCCCAGGTCTCGCGTAGTAGTACAGGGGCTTTTTGCCCAGCCGGTCACGGAGCAGGACGAGCTGCCGCTGCTTGCGGTCGAGAATAGCGATGGCGAACATGCCGTTGAACCGCTCGACACAGGAGATCCCCCAGTGCTTGTAGGCGTGGAGGATTACCTCTGTGTCGCTGGTGGAGCGGAACTGATACCCGGCGGCCTTCAAGGGCTCTCGCAGCTCGAGGTAGTTGTACACCTCGCCATTGAAGGCCAGGGCTACGTCGCCCTCGGGGTCCAGCATAGGCTGGTGGCCTGAAGGACTCAGGTCAAGGATGGAGAGGCGGCGGTTCCCCAAGGCGACGAAGGCGTCTCCACTCTGGCCAATCCAGGTGCCCTGGTCGTCCGGCCCCCGGTGGGCAATGCTCTGGCACATGCCCTCAATCTTTGCGCCGAGGTCATCCAGGGAACCGTATTGAATTCGACCACAAATCCCGCACATCTGGTACTGCTGCCCTCGGGTTACATCTAAGGCCAGCCAGCCTGAGCCTTCCTGCCCGGGTTGCCAGGCAACCGGGGAGCCCCTCGACATGGAGAAAAGGCGAACAAGAAATTATGTCAGAAATGGGCGAAATTGTCAATGCTTTCTACTGGCAGCAGCCCGATAAAAAGAGGGATGGCTTCTGCAGCGAGCCAGAATTGGCGGGCAATAGCAGGGCTTTTTCAGCCGGTCCCGTCCTAATTCTTCAAACAGCTTCCTTCAGACACTGGCGCCGACTCCCCTACGCAGTGCGCATTGGAAGCCCCGCCGCCTTCTGATAGACCAGGGCCGTCCGTGCCGCAAGGGAGTCCCACCCATAGCGCTCGCGCGCGATGCGGCGGGCGGCCTGGCCCAACTGCTCCCTGCGGGCTGGGGCCTCCAGGAGAGCAACGATAGCCTCGGCCAGTTGCGCTGGGTCTTCCGGGTCCGCCAACACCCCTGCATCCTTCCCCAGCATCTCTTCCAGGGCACCGATGCGAGAGCCGACGATTGCCTTGCCCGCAGCCATGGCGTCCGCCACCACCATGCCCTGGGACTCGGCTGTGGAGCATAGCACGAAGAGGTCCGCGATGGCGTAGAAGTGCACCAGCTCCTCCGTGCTGACCTCTCCCACGAGAAGCGCGGAGCCCTCCACTCCCGCCTGCCGGATAGCCTCTCGCACCTGGGCGGCATAGCCTGGGGAGCCCACGGGGCCGACGAAGAGGAAGCGGACGCCAGGAACCCTCTGCGTCACCAGGGGAACCGCCCTGGCCAGGGTGAGCTGGTTCTTGTAGGGGATGATGCGCGCGACGTTCAAGACCACAGCGCCGGGGGTGGGGGCATACCTCTCGCGGAAGCTGGCGGGTACCTGCCCGGGGTCAAAGAGGCGGGGGTCCACCCCGTTGGGGACCACCGTGAGCTTTGGGGCTGGGATGCCCAGGTAACGCTCCAGGTTCTGGGCCACGGTGGCGCTGTCGCAGACGACCTCTCGGGCCAGGGCCAGGGAGCGGCGTTCCAGGAAGTACCGGAGGTGCTCCAGCCGCGAGCGGGCCAGGTGCGGGTTGGACCAGACCCAGTTGTGGATGGTGAACACCGCCGGGATTCCGTGGCGGTGGACGACCGGGATGCCCAGGGCGGCGGAGAACTGGTTGTGGAAGTGTACCACGTCGTAGCGATGGGTTCCGAGCATCCGGCGGAGCGTCGGAAGCACCGCGCGTGCGTAGCTGAGTCCCCGCAGCGCATGGAAGAGGAGGTTGCCGTTGCGCTTCCACCAGAAGGCGACCTCCTGCACCTGGTAGGGAGTCTCCGGCCTCGGCGGGTAGGGCATGTCCAGGACCGTCACCTGGTGCCCCAAGCCGGCGAGGGCTGTGGACAGGTGGTGGATGGTCTTCTCCGTGCCGCCCCAGCCAGGGGGAGGGATAGGGATGAAGCCGGTGCCAACCTGGAGGATGTTCACCGCTTCACCACAATCCAGGAGAAGGCAAGGCCAAACAGCTTCTCAGCATAGATGCGGCAGCCGGGGAACAGGGTCTGGAGCTCCCCCTTGCTCAGCAGGCGGATGCGCTCCCAGTGCTTTCTTGGCAGCCCCACCGAGACCCATTTGACAACCCGCTTCTGAACGGGCTCGGGCACGAACTGGAACAGGGGGAGCATGTAGTGCGGCTCGATGGGGAAGTACCGGTTGTTGGTGCAGACAAAGAGCCGCTTTCCAGTGCGCAGCATCTCCCTGGCAATCTGCTGCTGCCCTTCCCAGGTGGTGACGTGCTCCAGCACCGCGTTGCAGAAAACGATGTCCAGGGCCTGTGTCTTGAAGGGGAGATAGCACCCGTTCCCCACGACAAAGCTGTCGAAGACGTTGGCGTTCTCCTTGGGGCGGGTCAGGTCAAGCCCCACGACGCGGTGGGCGCCCCTGTCAAACACCTCCAACCCGTGTCCACTGCTTGAGCCCACATCCAGGATCAGGTCCATCGCTTTCGGTTCCATTGTCTCCAGGAAGAGGCGGAAGCGCTCACGGCGAAGACGTGAGATGAGGGAGTTGGGGTTCCTCACCTCGCGGACGCGCCACATAAGTGGGCCGAGCAAGGACACCATCAACCTCCTGCGCCCGGGAGCTGGGCTGCCGCCCCAGGCGCGGGGTTCACAGCCCCGGGTGTATGGTGTGCGATGATCCAACGCGATGCCTGCCACAGGCTGGGCAAGCAGTGGTGGGCCACGGGACCCTCCGCGCAGCCCGTCCTGTGGATGTGGACCAGGGTTCGGCAGCCGGCCGCCTCCCCCGCCTTCAGGTCCTCAGGGGAGTCGCCGATCATGACGGACTCCTCCAAGGCGATGTCCAGCACCCCTGCTGCCCGATGCAAGAGGCCAGGCCGCGGCTTGCGGCAGAGGCATCCCTCGGCGGCCAGGTGCGGACAGGCGTAGATGCCGTCCAGGGTTGCGCCGTAGGCGTGCAGCTTGCTGGAGAGCGCCGTGTGGACGGTGTGAAGGTCTTCCTGGCGCATCAGGCCTCGCCCGATGCCCTGCTGGTTGGTCACGACGACCAGGAGATACCCCTGGCTCTTCAGGAGGGCCAGCCCCTGCGCCGCACGGGGGAGCAGGACAAGCTCGGCGGGGGACGTGACGTAGTGGTGGGGTGGCGGTTGCCGGTTCAGCACCCCGTCTCGGTCAAGAAACACGGCTGGTCTGGGCATCCTGAATCCTCTCGCGGAGCATCTGGGGGATCAGGTGGGCCAGGGAGAGATGCACGTCCTCGACCGGGCCATACCGCCGGCTGGACAGCACCACAGCGCAATCCGCTAGCCTGGAGAGGGTTCCGCCACCAAAACCGGCCAGGGCGATGACTTTGACTCCCATCTCTCTTGCCAGGCGGGCTGCCTTGAGGACGTTGGCGGACTCCCCGGAGCCGCTGATGGCGATGAGGGCATCCCCCGATTGGAGCAGGGCCGCCGCCTGGTTGGCGAAGACGGAGGCGTAGTCCACATCGTTGGCCACTGCGGTCAATCGGGAGGTGTTGTCGCTCAGGCAAAAGGCGCGGACGCCCGCCTTCCCCTTGCCGTCGGTTCCCTCCTGGAGGTGGGTGGCGAAGTGGGAAGCCGTGGAGGCGCTCCCTCCGTTGCCCACGAGGAGCACCTGGCCTTGCTGCTGGTAGACGCTGTAGAGAAGCTCCACCACAGCAGCCAGGTCCGCAGGCTGGAGCTCGTCCAGGCACTGGCGGACGCTGGCGACATAGTCCTGTACGGTTCGGCTCAGGTCTGCCACGGGCTATCCACCGACGTAGAGGATTTTCGACCCTTCGGGTTCAAAGGCAAAGGGGGTACAGGTCAACTCTTTCAAGGCGTCCAGGACCCGCTGCCGATTCTGGACTGGGCAGTACAAGAGGAGGAAGCCCCTTCCTCCGGCGCCCAGCACCTTGCCTCCCAGTGCCCCCAGCCTCCTGGCTGTGTCGTACCATTCGTCAATGGCAGGGGTGCTGATGCCATCCGCAAGCTGCTTCTTCATCTCCCAGCCGGTGTGGAGGAGGGCGCCCAGGTCGTCCAGCCTCCCCTCCAGCAGGCAGCGTTGCCCCTCCACCGCTAGGTCTCGCATCGCCTGGAGGATAGGGAGGTTCTGATTCGTGCGCTCTTGCTGCTTCTTGAGGACCACGGAGGCGGCTTCTGCCCTTCCCATGTAGAGGAGAAGCAGGCGCTGGTTCAGGTCCTCCTTCACCTCAGGAGGGCACAGGATGTACTCCACAGACACGTCCTCGCTGGGATGGAAGCGGATATGGCGGAGATTTCCGAAGGCGGCCAGGTACTGGTCCTGCTTGCCGATGGGCTCATGCAGCAGGTCAATCTCCAGGTGGCATGCCTCCCTGGCAAGCTCTTGCGGGGAGCGCAGGAGGCCCCTGTAGGCGTAGAGGGCGTTGAGGAGACCTACCGTGAAGCTGCTGGAGGAGCCCAGCCCCGTTTGCGCCGGGATGTCGGCGATGGATACAATCTCAACTCCCTCGGTCACGCCGGTGAGCTTCATGGCCTCCCGCACGATGGGGTGCTGGACCTCTTCCACGGTGCTGGCAATCTCGGTCCTGGCGTAGCTGACGCGGATGGTTCGGTCGAAGCGGCGGTTGAGGATGATGTACATGTACTTGTCAATGGTGCAGCCCGTGATAGCCCCCTCGGACTGGCGGTAGAAGTCGCCGATGTCGGTGCCGCCGCCGAAGAAGCTCATGCGGAAGGGGGTTCGGGTGATAATCATCTACCCGCCCCCTGCTTGAGGACACCTTCGAAGAGGCGAAGCTTCTCGAAGGTGCCGATGTCGTAGAAGGGGCTTGTGGAGAGGTGGGCGCCCAGGTGGCCTGCCTCTGCCAGGTGCGGAAACACACTCTGCTCCAGCGACGCCACCTGGCCCGGCGCAAGCCCGTCCAGGACTGTCCGGCGGAGGATAGAGACCCCTGCGTCTACGAAGCGGATCGCCGGGTCTGCTCGCCCCTTGGCATACCGGACCACGGCCCGGAGCTTGTCATCCAGGGCCACGTTGGCGGCGACCCCTGTGGCCTCCTTGTTGTCGTAGACCACCATCATGGCAGGCCAGTGGCCGGTTACGAAGGCTGACGTCACGTGTCGGTAGTCAATGGGCAGATAGGTGTCGCCGTTCAGCACCAGGAACCACTCCTCCAGCATGGGCTCGGCCAGCTTCAGCGCCCCGGCGGTCCCCAGGAGATGCTCCCCCTCCCGGCTGTAGCTCAGGTTCATGCCCAGGGCTGCGCCGTCACCGAAGCAGTCCTGGATCTGCTCCCCCAGGTAGCCGATGCAAAGGACAACATCGGTGAGGCCACAGGCCTTCAGGTGCCCCAGCAGGTAGGAGAGGAAGGGCCGCCCCCCTACGGGGACCATCACCTTCGGCACTGAGTAGGTGAGCGGCCGGAGCCGGGTCCCGCGGCCCCCCGCCAGCACCACCGCCTGCATCAGACCGCCTCAAGCTTGCGGAAGCCCCTGGGCGAGAACTCCCAGGCCGTGGCCCTGGCAGCCTCTCGGACGGCGTCGGCAGAGGAGCCGCTGGGCCGCCACCCCAGCCTTCTGATCTTCTCGACGTTGTAGCCGTAGGAGGGTACATCGCCCTGCCAGCCCCGGTCCTGCCCGGTGAAGCGGAGAGCGGTTCCCTCCAGCCCCATCTCCTGCACCACCAGGCGGGCAATGTCCCGGACTGAAATGGCATCGTCGTTGCCGATGTTGAACAGGTTCACCTTCCCATTTGCCTGCTCTGTTACCAGGAGGACGCCGCGAATGCAGTCCTGGACCAGGAGGTATGGCTTGGTCTGCTTGCCATCGCCCAGGACCTCCATCTCTCGGGGATTCCACAGCAGCTTCCGCACGAAGTCGAAGATCACCCCGTGGGTCATGCGTGCCCCCACAATGTTGGCGAAGCGGAACATCCACACCTGGAAGTCGAAGAGATTGGAGTACGCGCTGAGCATGCCCTCGCACCCCAGCTTGGTGGCGGCGTAGAGGGAGATGGGGTGCAGGGGGCCATAGCTCTCCGGGAACGGCGCCACCTCCGGGTCTTCGCCATAGACGGTGCCGCTGGAGGTGAAGACGATCCTGGAGATCCCTGTTGTCCGCATGGCCTGGAGGACGTTGCGGGTCCCCAGGATGTTCCCTCGGATGTTCACATCCACGTCGCCGAACCGGGTGTCCGTGTGGGCCGCCAGGTGGAACACCATGTCATGGCCCTGCATGGCCTTGGTCAGGGCGGCTTCGTCCAGGGTGTCGCCGCGGACAAAGTGACAGACCCCCTTTTCCACCTGGGAGCGGAGGAACTCGGCGTGGCCAGTCGAGAGGTTATCGAAGACTGTGACCTCGCCGCGCTGGGCCAGGGCCTCGACCAGGTGGCAACCGATGAATCCTGCGCCACCAGTGACAAAGTACTTCACACGCTCTCCTTCATGCCACGAGTCTTGACACGGGTTATCGTGTATCCTGCGCTCAGGGAGGCGATCATGAGGGTGGTTGCAGCCAGCCCCCCCAGGTTTCCTGCCGGGTCGCGAAGCCGCATGGCTTTCCACAGCGCCCCGGGCACGTAGCGGAAGGTGAGGTGCCGGAGATATGAATACTCCGACGAGAGGGGCCTTGCCGCCGCCCGGTAGAGCCTGGCTATCAGCCCCTTGGCCACGCCCTCGCCGTAGGCGCGGCGCGCAACGTAAGAGAGGCGTTGCCGCGACTGTGGGACGAGGTGGTGCACCACCGCCGCGGGCTCGTACACGATGCGGCTCCCTGGATAGTGCTGGGCGATGCGGAGGCAGAGCTCAGTCTCGTCGGCGCTGCCGGAGGCCACGCTGGTGCCGCCGACCCTGCCGATCTTGAATCCGCCTACTCGCTCCAGGGCATCCCGCCGGAAAGACATGTTGTTGCCATGCACGTTCCGCACTGGCCCGCTCCCGTTGGTGTACCCACGGTAGGTGCACCCAACGACCCAGTAGAGCTCTTCAGGGAGCCACCAGGGCCTGCGATGTTCCCAGAGGGGGACGGTCCTCCCACCTGCACCCACCACGGAGGGGTCGGCGTAGTGTTTCACCAGCTCCGCCAGCCATGTCGGCTCGGCCTGGGCGTCATCGTCCAGGTACACCGCAATCTCGCCCGCTGCCGCCTTCACTCCGCAGTTCCGTGCCCCCACCAGGGTGCCGGGCTGTGGGTTGATGGCGATGACGGTGCTGGGGGGTAGCCCCTGGCGCAGGCCCTCCTCCAGGCCCGGTGTCGGGTCAATGGCCATGATGAGCTCGCGGTTTGCATAGCTCTGGCCCAGGACGGACTGGGCTGCCTTCAGGGTGTCGGGAAGGCGTCGCGTGGAGTACGCGCAGATGATAACAGAGGCTTTCATGGCTGCTTCGGCTGGGCTCTTCGCCGGGAGGCCGCGGAGCCCTCTCGCACATAGGTGACCGCGTACCCGGCCGCCAGGGAGGCGATCATGAGGGTGGTTGCAGCCAGCCCCCCCAGGTTTCCCGCCGGGTCGCGCAAACGGAGGGCATTCCCTAGAGCACCGGGCATGTAGCGGACGGTGAGGTGCCGCAGGTAAGAGTACTCTGAGGACAGGGGCCGGGCTGCTGCTCGGAAAAGTCCAGCGATTGTCGCCTTGGCTATCCCCTCACCGAAAGCGCGTCGCGCGACATATGAGAAGCGCTGCCGAGACTGGGGTACCAGGTGGTGCACCACGGCGGCAGGCTCATAGATAATACGTGCATTAGGGAAGTGATGTGTGATGCGCAGACATAGCTCGGTTTCGTCGGCGTTCCCGGAGGCAGCGTTTGCTCCTACCCGACCCATCTTGAAGCCACCCACTCGCTCAAGTGCCTCGCGGCGGAAGGACATGTTGTTGCCATGCACGTTGCGGACCGGCCCGCTCCCGTTGGTGTACCCACGGTAGGTGCACCCAACGACCCAGTAGAGCTCCTCTGGCATCCATCGGGGCTTAGCTCCTTCCCACATGGGGATCGTCCGTCCGCCTACCACCGCCACGTCAGGTTCCTGGTAGTGCTTCATCAGATGGGCCAGCCAGGCAGGCTCTGCTTCAGCGTCATCATCTAGGTAGACCACCACCTCTCCAGAAACGGCGCGCAGCCCTACATTCCTGTTGGTGGCTAGGCCACGAGGCCCTGAGTTCAGCACCACCTGCACTTCCGGCGGCAGGCTCTGCTGCAGCGCCTCTGCGAGTGGAGGGTTCGTATCTACTGCCACCACGACTTCTCTGGAGGGATAGGTCTGGTTTAGTGCGGACTGGGCTGCCTTCAGGGTGTCGGGAAGGCGTCGCGTGGAGTACGCGCAGATGATAACAGAGGCTTTCATGGCAGCCCCGATTCGCCGCCCCTTTTGGATGAGGCAGGGGCGGTCTGGCGGGCATCCTTTCTTCGCCGCAGCCATTCTGGGCGTCGGAAGCGCTCTCCAAAAATCGTCTTCAAGATGCGTGCACCATCTCGGAAGGAGCGCAGCTTCCCCTGGCCGTGGAAGCGGGCCCTTTCATAGCTGGGGACCTCCGCAATCTTCAGGTGCGCCCGATGGATGTTGATGTTCAGCTCCGTCTCCACGGCAAAGCTGTCGGTGTGAAACTCGATCCCCTCCAGGGCCTTCCTCCAGAAGGCGTTGTAGCCGTAGCAGAGGTCGGTGTACCGGGCGCCGAACAGGAGGTTCACCAGCGTGGTGAAGACCCAGTTGCCAAAGAGCCGGTGCCGGGGCATATCGTCTGTTCCGCCCCCAGGCAGGAAGCGGGAGCCCTTGGCGAAGTCGTTGCCATTGAGCAGCGGCTCGATGAAGCGGGGCATCTCGGCCGGGTCCAGCGAGCCGTCGGCGTCCAGCGTGACGACGATATCGCCCGTTGCATTCTGGATGCCGTACCGGAGGGCGTCCCCCTTGCCTTTCCCTGGCTGATAGAGAATGCGTGCCTGGGGGCAAAGGCTGTTGATGACCTCAACGGTGCCGTCGGTGCTGTGGCCGTCAACCACCAGAATTTCGGAGACAAAAGGCGGTAAAGCAGCTAGGATGTGGGGGATATTTGCCGCCTCGTTCAACGTGCAAATAAGCGCCGTAATACGCGGGAGCCCGTCCTTTTGCATAGAAACCAGGCTCTTCATGAACCGTGCCGCTCCCAATAACGGATTCGATAGCTGGCGAAGGCATCTAATAGCCAAGCTATTCTAGCAACCCCACGAACAAAAGTCAACGCTATTGTACTCGTCCAGCAGGGTTTTTCGGTTCTGCCGGCAATGTCGCGCTCGTCATGCTGAGGGAGTCCTTCCCAGGAAGGACGACCGAAGAATCTGGGGGGCTGGGCTTCTTTTCCCTACCCCAGACCCTTCGCGGAGTTTACCCTGAGTTGC